>JBGASI010000124.1:0-12862 GCA_044229815.1 Vicinamibacteria bacterium
GCACGGCCTCGTCCTCCGCCCCGCCCGGGGCGAACCCCGCGGACACGAGGCGCGCCGCCTCGGCCGGGTCAACGCGCAGCAGCTCGAACGCGTCGTAGGAGGCCACGCGCTCGGCGCCAGCCGCGAGGAGCCTGGTCGCGACGGCGGAGCTCGCGACGCGCACCTTGACGCGCGCGGCCCCCCCGGCCACGGGAGGCGCTGCCGCGACCGGTTGCCCATAGCAGGACAGCGCAACCGCCAGAAGCACGCCCAGCGCACGCCTTCGACCCGAGCTTCGGACTCCGCGATTCGTGAGCATGACCCCTCCTGAAGTGCCGGGTCGCGGACGCCGCTGCGTGGAGGCTCGCGGCCCGGACGGCTGGACGCGCGCGGATGGTCGCAAGCCGTGGCCCGCAAGTCAAAGGCCGGCGGCCGGGCCGGGCCGCCCGGGCCGCCCTTCAGGCGCTCAGCGCAGCGCCGAGGCGCGCCGCCAGGCGACCAGCGCCGCGTCCATGCGCGCGTCGAGCTCGGGCAGCACGCGCTGGCGCGCGGGATCCGCCTCGAACCAGGCGAGGGTGCGCCGCACGCCCTCGTGGAACGGGATCGTGGCCGCGAAGCCGGGCACGAAGCGCTTGATCTTCGTGTTGTCGAATACGGCGCTGTGGGCCTTGTCGCCGAGCAGGCTGCCCCGCCAGCCCTCCTCGAAGTCGGCCAGGAACTCGGAGGGCACGTGCACGAGCCGCGGGGCGACGCCCGCCGCCTCCGCGATCGTCGCGTAGATGCGGTCCCAGCTCAGCACCTCGTCGGAGGTGATGTGGAAGGCGTGGCCGAGCGCCGCCCCGTTGCCGAGCAGGCCGCAGAAGCCCTTGGCGAAGTCGTCCGCGTGCGTCACGGTCCACAGCGACGTGCCGTCGCCGTGGACGATCACCTCGGCGCCGCGGCGCATCCGCCCGACCAGCGTGAAGTCGTCCCAGCCGCCGACGGCGATCGGCCAGACCGTGGCGTAGGTGAGCGAGGGCCGCACGATCACCATCGGGAAATCGCGCTCGCGCCACAGCGCGACCAGGCGGTCCTCGCAGGCGATCTTGTCCCGCGAGTAGGCCCAGACCGGGTTCTTGAGCGGGGTCGACTCGGTCACGAACGGGTGCGGCAGCGGCTTCTGGTAGCAGGAGGCCGAGCTGATGAACAGGTACTGGCGCGTGCGTCCCGCGAAGACGGCGGCGTCGCGCTCGACGTCGGCGGGGACGAAGGCGACGAAGTTCGCGACCGCGTCGAAGCTCAGCGTGCCGAGCGCGGCCTCGAGCGAGGCACGATCGCCCGCGTCGGCCACCAGCGAGCGGACGCCGGGCAGCGTGGCGGCACGTCGGCCACGGTTGAGGACGAAGACGTCCATCCCGCGCTCGACGCACAGCCGCACGCAGGAGGTGCTGATGTTCCCGGTGCCGCCGATGAAGAGGACTCTCATCACGCCTCCCCTGCCGGCCCGAGCGCGGGCCACACGGGGGACTCTAGCGGGTCGCGCGGCGTTCGGCCAGCCAGGCCAGCAGGAAGTAGGCGCCGCAGAGCGCCCAGAGGACGAGCCACTCGAAGCGCACGTGCCTCAGCCCGGCGCCCATCTCGGTCAGGCGCAGGAAGCCGGCGATGCCCGCCGTGCTCGGCAGCAGCAGGGACAGCCCGCGCAGCCACGCCGGCACCGCCTCGAGCGGCCAGGCGAAGCCGGCGAGGAAGACGGCGGGCAGCGAGGAGAACAGCAGCACCTGCATCGCCGTCTCGCGCCGGCGGAACAGCCGCGCCATGGCCAGCGCCAGGAAGATGCAGGCGAGCAGGAACGGCAGGGCGAAGGCCGCGAGCTCGCCGCGCTGGCTGCGCTCCGGGAAGCCGTAGAGGCGGTAGGCGACGCTGAAGACGAGGACGGCGTAGAGCGAGTACAGGACGAGGTAGAAGAGCGCGCGGCCGACGAGGCGCGCGAGCGGGGCGCTCGCGAGGGCGGACGACGGGGCGCGGGCCTGCTCGGCCGCGGTGCCGCCGAGCATGCCGATGCCGATCAGCAGCGTCTGCTGCAGGATCAGCACGAGGACCGCCGGCACCACGTAGCTCGCGTAGCCCTCGCTCGGGTTGTACAGCGGCCGCACCAGCAGCGAGACGGGCTCCCGCCGCGCCAGGGCCGCCGCGCGCGGCGCGCCGCGCGCGCGCAGCCGCTGGATCTCGATGCCGGCCGACAGCGTCCCCACGGTCTCGAGGAAGCCGGTCGCCACCTGCCGGTACACCAGGAAGTAGCTGGCGTCGGCGAAGACGCCGACCCGCGCCTTCCGGCGCAGCAGCACCGAGCGCTCGAACCCCTGCGGGACGACGAGGACGCCCCCGGCCGAGCCGGCGAGCACGAGCTGCTCGGCCTCGCGCAGGCTCGGCGGCCGCTGCGCGACGCGCAGCAGGGAGTGGGCGTCGGCCATGCGCACGAGCTGGCGCGAGAGCGGCGTGCGGTCGAGGTCGACCACGGCGACCGGCACCTCGCGCAGCACCTGCGGCAGGTAGGGGATCGGGTAGAAGACCGAGTAGAGCACGACCGCGCCCGCGAGCACGAGCAGCGCCCCGGGGTCGCGCGCGACGCGGCGCGCCTCGGCGACGGCTTCCCGCCAGAGCGCTCTCACGAGCGTCCCCAGCACGAGGGGTCGTGAACCACCCGCCGCAGGGGCGGCCAGGCGACGAGCGGCGCCAGGACGGCGAAGGCCAGGAGCGCCGCGAGCGGGGGCAGCGAGACCAGGGGCGGCGAGCCCTTCATCGACTGCTCGACGAGCAGCCGCAGGTAGTGGGTGAGCGGCAGCAGCGCGCTCCACGCCTGCGCGAAGGCCGGCATGCCCATGGTCGGGAACGTGATCCCGGCGTAGGCGAAGGCCGGCGAGGACAGGAATGCGGCGACGCTCGTCGCGAGGCGCAGGTTGGCGAACAGGGCGACCAGCAACACGCCGATTGCCTGGTAGGCGAGCACGAAGAGCAGGGTGCCAAGCGCGACGAGGCCCGCGTGGCCGCGCAGCGGCACGCCGAGAGCGCCGTAGAGAAACGCCATCGCGCCGCCCGCCACGGCCAGGAAGGCGAGGCTGGCCGGCAGCAGCTTGCCGGCGAGCGCGCGCGGCAGCGAGCCGCCGGCGGCCGCCAGCCAGTCGCCGGCCGTGCCCTCGCGCAGCTCGGAGCCGACCGAGTTCACCGCCGCCAGCAGCACGAAGACGTGCAGCAGCGTCGGGAACAGCGCCACGAAGATGTAGGAGACGTAGTTGAGCTGCGGGTTGAAGAGCGGGTGGATCTCGGCCCGCACCGGCTCGAAGCGCACGGCCGCGGCCTGCGCCGTCTCGCCCGCGGCCCGCAGGCGGCGCAGCTCGACGCCCGCGGAGAGCGTGGCGACGGCGGCCTGCAGGTCGCGTCGGACGAGGCTCGCGGGCACCAGCAGCTGCGCGTTCGTGTAGGCGAGCACCGGCGAGCGCTCGCCGCGCTTCACGTCGCGCTCGAAGCCGCGCGGCACGAGCAGCACGGCGTAGCAGCGCCCCTCGAGCAGCAGGTCCTCGGCGGCGGCCTTCTCGTCCAGGCGGAACGCGACGCGCACGGTCGGCGTGGCGTCGATCATGCGCGCGAGCTGGCGCGACAGGCGCGAGTGGTCCTGGTCGACGAGCGCCACCGGCAGCTCGCGCGGCAGGCCGGCCGAGAAGATCCCGTAGGTCAGGGCAAGCGCGAGCGCCGGCAACACGAAGAGCAGCAGCGGCTCGAGCGGCCGCGTGGCGATCCGCCGCAGCTCGCGGCGCAGCACCGCCCTCACGCCCTTCCCCCGCCGAGACCTGCCGGCCGGCGCCGCAGCATCGGGGCGCTCAGCGCGCGCGCCGGCCCCAGTCGACGAGCGCGCTCATCCCCGGCCGCAGGCCCTCGACCGGGCCCGCGGGGCGGGCGCGCACCTCGAAGGTCTTGAGGTCGAAGCCGCCCGACGCGCTGGTCGAGCGCCAGGTGGCGAAGTCGGCGAGCGGGGCGATCGTGCTCACCGTCAACTCGACCTCGCGCCCCAGGGCCGGCACGCGGGCGACGAGGCGGTCGCCCACCTTCAGGCCGGCGAGGCGGTCCTCGCGCAGGTTGAAGACGGCCCAGGCGTCGCGCAGGTCGACCAGGCTCACGACCGGGAAGCCCGGCGCGGTCAGCTCGCCGGGCTCGAGGTTGCGGGCGCTCACCTCGCCGTCGCGCGGGGCGACGAGCGTCGTCTCGCCGATCGCGACCTCGACCTCGGAGACGGCTCCCTGGGCCTGGCGCACGACCGCGGCCGCGGAGTCGCGGTCTTCGCTGCGAGCCCCGGCCCGCGCCATGTCGAACTGGGCCCGGGCCGCGGCCTCGGCGGCGCGGGCGGCCTTGAAGCCCGCCTCCGCCTCGTCGCGCCGCTGGGCCGGGACGACGCCGTCGCGGCTGAGCCGCTCGAGCCGCTCCCAGGTCGTCTTCGCGAACGTGGCCGCCGCCTCGGCCCGCCGCCAGTTGCCCTCGGCAGCCCGGATCTCCTCTTCGCGGGCGCCCTTCTGCGCCTTGGCGCTCTGCGCGCTCGCCGCGGCGCGCAGGGCGAAGGCCTGGTCGAGCTTCGCGTGCGCCTCGGGGCTCTCGAGCCGCGCGAGCGGGTCGCCCTTGCGCACGCGCGCCCCGACGTCGACCAGCAGCTCGGCCACGCGGCCGGGGATCTTCGAGGACACGTCGACCTGGGCCGCCTCGAACTCGCCCTGGACGAGGTCGGGACGCTGGCAGCCGGCGAGGGCGGCGAACGTCCCCGCGGCCAGGGTGAGGACGGTGCGTCTGGCTGTCATGGCTGTACCTCGCTCGCGCTCCCGCGCGCCCGCAACTCCTCGAACCGCTCGCCCTGGCCGCTCGCCTCGAGCAGCGCGGCCAGGGCGTTCACGAACGCGTGTGCCGCGGCCAGCCGCTCGAGCCGGACCTTGGCCTGGGCCAGCCGCGCGTCCACCACCTCGACCGAGGTCGACAGCCCCTCTTCGAAGGCGCGCGTGCGCGCGCGCAGGTTCTCCTCCGCCAGCGCCCGCGCCGCCTCGAGCGCCTCGAGCTGGTCGCGCGCCTTCTCGGTCTCCCGGTACTCCTTCTCGACCAGCGTGCCGAGGTCGCGCCGCGCCTTGCGGTCGAGGAGCGAGACGCGGTCCTGCTGCGCGCGCGCCGCGGCAAGCTTCTTCAGCCGCGCCCCGCCGTCGAAGATCTCGAAGCGCGCGCCGACGCCGGCCAGCCACTCGGGCTCGATCACCGAGAGGTCGCGCTTGCGCGTCTCGTAGAGCCCGTAGGCGAACACCTCGGGGTAGAAGGCCCCCTTCTGCGCCGCGACCGCCTCGCCGGCCAGCTCCGCCTGGGCCGCGAGCCGCGCGAGCGCGGGGTGGCCGGCCAGGGCCGCCTGCTGGAACGCCGCGAGGGGCGCAAGCTCGGGCAGCACGAACAGCGGCGTCGCCGGGTCCCCGACGGCGTCGTCCGCGGCGATCACGTTGGCGAGCCCCGCCCGCGCGATCTCGACGTCGTGGCCGGCGCGCTTCCACTGGCGCTCGGCCTCGGCCCGCGCGACCTCGGCGCTCAGTCGCTCGACGGCGGCGATCAGGCCCTCCTGCTCGAGCCGCCGCGCGTCGTGCACGTGCCGGTCGAGGCCGGCCAGCACGTCGGCGCGCACCGAGCGCTCCTCGAGCGCGAGGCGCAGCCCGAAGTAGGCCCGGACCAGGGCACGCAGGACGCCTTCCTGCGCCTGGCGGGTCTGCGCCTGCGCGTCCTTGACGCGCGCCGTGGCGGCGCGGTTCGCGGCGTTGATGCGGCCGCCGGTGAAGAGCGGCCAGCGCAGCGCCAGGGGCAGCCGCAGCATGTCCTGCTTGAACAGCGTCTCCTCGAACGGCGGCACGCGCGACGGCGGCACCTGCGGGTGCAGCGTCAGGATCACGTCGCGGATCGGGTTGAGGTCGAGCGCGATCGGGTCGCCGAGGTGCGTGTAGATGGGGTCGAAGGACAGCGTCGGCAGGTGCAGGGCGCGCGCCGCCTGCTTCTCCTGCTCGCGCTGGACGACCTCGCTGCGGGCGGCCAGGAGCGACTCGTTGCGCTCCTGCGCCAGTCGCAGCGCCTCCGAGAAGCCCAGCGGCGGCGGCGCGGGCCCCGTGGCGGGGACGGCCAGCAGCAGCGTCAGCGAGAGCGGCAACGGGACCATGGTCGGCTCCTCGGGCTCGTCGAACTATACGACGCGAGCGGCGCGCCGCGGGCGAGGTGGCGGCGGCAGGGCCGCGGCGTATCATCGGGCATGGACCTCGCCAGCCCCTACGCCCGCCACGTGGCCCGCCTGCAGAAGGAGACCGAGCGCGCGCTCGCCGCGACCGGCTTCTCCTCGCTCGTCGTCTCGAGCGGCGCGGCGCACACCTACTTCGCGGACGACCAGGACGCGCCGTTTCACGCGACACCGCACTTTTCCCACTGGTGCCCGCTCGGCGGGCCGCACCACCTGCTGCACGTCGTGCCCGGCAGCCGGCCGCGGCTCGTCCGCCACGCGCCCGAGGACTACTGGTACGAGCAGGGCGGCGTCACCGAGGGCTTCTGGCTGCCGGCTTTCGCCTTCGAGGCGGCGGGCTCGCTCGAGGCCGCCTGGAAGGCGCTCGGCCGCCCGGCCCGCGCCGCCTACGTGGGCAACGAAACCGAGCGCGCGCTGGCCGCCGGGCTCGAGCCGAACCCGCCGGCGCTCGTGGCCCGGCTCGACTGGACGCGCAGCTACAAGGACGAGTACGAGGTGCTGTGCCTCGAAGAGGCGACCGTGCTCGGCGCGCGCGGGCACGTGGCGGCGCGCGCGGCCTTCGCCGCGGGCGCCTCCGAGATCGAGGTCCACCACGCCTTCGTCCAGGCGGTGGGCGTGACCGAGGCCGCGCTGCCCTACCCGACCATCGTGGCCACCGACGAGAAGGGCGCGACGCTGCACTACGAGTCCAAGCGCGGCCTGCGCGACCGGCGCGTGCTGCTGCTCGACGCGGGCGCGCAGGCGCACGGCTACGCCTGCGACATCACGCGCACGACGCCGTCCTCGGCCTGCGACCCGCGCTTCGTCGAGCTCGTCCGCCAGGTGGACGCCCTGGAACAGGGCCTCGTGCGCTCGGCCCGGCCGGGGCGGCGCTACCTCGATGTGCACGTCCAGGCGCACCGCGAGGTGGCCCGCGTGCTGTGCGAGCTGGGGATCCTGCGGGTGCGCTCCGACGAGGCCTTCGACGAGGGCCTCACCCAGCCGTTCCTGCCGCACGGCATCGGCCACCACCTCGGGATCCAGGTGCACGACGTGGCCGGCAAGCAGCAGGACCCGCAGGGGACGCCCGCGCCGCCGCCGCCCGAGTACCCCTATCTGCGCAACACGCGCACGATCGAGCCGGGGCACGTGTTCACGATCGAGCCGGGGATCTACTTCATCCCGATGCTGCTCAAGCCCTTCCGCAGCGGGCGCAAGGCGGCGAGCTTCGACTGGGAGCTGATCGACGCGCTCGCGCCGCTCGGCGGCGTGCGCGTCGAGGACAACGTGCTCGTGCTCGAGACGGGCGCGCGCAACCTGACGCGGGAGCAGCTGCCGAGCTGAGGCGCGCGCCGGCGGGCTACTCGCCCGCCGCCTGGCGCAGGGCGGCCACCAGCTCCTCCGGCTTCCACTCGTTGCCGCGGAGGAGCAGGCGCAGCTTCCCCGCCGGGTCGACCACCGCGGTGCGGAGGTTGTGGGTGAACGACGCGGTCTCCTCGACGTAGTCGAGCTCGAGCGCGGCGCCGAGCGTGCGGATCGCCTCGTCGCTGCCCGTCGCCAGCCGCCAGTGCGCGAACGGCGGTGTCGTCTTCTGGAACGGCAGGCCGAAGGCCCGGAGCACCGCCGGCGTGTCGTGCCGCGTGTCGAAGCTGATCGTGACGAGGCGGGTGCGCCCGCGCAGCCGCGCGTCGGCGACGAGCGTCGCCTCGGCCAGCGCGAAGTTCCGCATCAGCAGCGGGCAGTACTCCGGCAGCGGGCAGCGGCTGAAGACGAACGTCAGGGCCACCGCCTGGCCCCGCAGGCTCGAGAGGCGGAAGTCGTGGCCGTCCTGGTCGACGAGCGCGACGTCGGGCAGGACGTCGCCCGGCTCGGCTCCGCGCGCAGCGGCGGCCGCGGGGGCGCCGGTAGCCGGCGCCGGGCCCTGCTTCACGACGACCAGCTGCTCGAGCCAGTAGCGCGAGTCGGGCACGACCAGCACCGCCGTCACCTCGTCCCCGGCGCGCGCGCGCGCGAGCAGCGGCGCGTCCTTCTCGAGCACCGTGAACTCCATCGTCATCGCCGGCATGAAGCCGGGGATGTCCTCGTGCGCGAGCGTCAGCGTGCGGCTCGCCTGGTCGACCTTGACCACGCGTCCCCGCACCGGGTGGCGTTGCGCGCCCTGGGGCGCCTTGTCTTCGCGGCGGCAGGCGGGCGCGGCGAGGCCGACGAGCAGGATCAGGAGGGCAAGGCGGCGTGCGGTCCACATGCGTCCGACTCTAGCCGAAGTCGCGCGCCGGAGAAGGGACGAGGCGCTACCGCGCGGCCGGCGTCCCGCGCGCGAGGGCGCGCGCCATCCAGGCGATCGTCGCCGCGGCGGCGAACAGGCAGACGGCGAAGGCCGCGAGCGGGCCCCACTGCGTCGCGACCCAGGGCGAGGGCTCGAAGCCCGCCTGGCGCAGGGCCAGCTGGCGCAGCTCGTCGCGCAGCAGCAGCATCAGCACGAGCGTCAGCACCGTGAGCGCCGCCAGCGTGCGCGTGGCGAGGACGGTGTTGCGGGCGCCGAGCGCCAGCAGCGCCGCGCCCGCGAGCGCGACGGCGACCAGGAGGGCCGCGGCCAGCAGCACGACGGCGCGGCCGTCGCCGCCCACCAGGAGGATCAGCAGCTCCTTCGGCAGCGCGATCAGGAACAGCATGCCGACGAACAGGTTGGCCGCGCTGGCGACGCCGAACAGGGTCGTGCCCTTGCGCACGGCCCAGGCCGAGAAGACGGGGTCGCTCGCCCGGCGCGAGACGCCGACGAGCGCGACCGCGAGCGCGGCCACGGCCACGGCGCCGAGCAGGACGTGCAGGTAGCGCGGCCAGAAGCTCGGGTCGACGAGGTTCAGCAGCAGGCCACGGCCGTCCGAGCGGTAGGCGGCGAGGAAGCTGTCCGGCCGGATCGAGCGTGTCGCGTTCGTCACCTGCAGGAACGCCACGGCCGCGAGCAACAGGCCCACGGCCAGCCCGAGCGCGCGGCCGCGCGGCGCGGGCGCGGCGCGCAGGCCCTCGAGAAGATACGCGCCGTAGTAGGCCGCGATCGCCAACGGGACGAGGCCGAGCCAGAGCCACGCCATCAGGATCGAGCTGGTGAAGAAGACGCGACCGTAGAGGGCCTGCACGAAGAGCAGCGGCGCCACGCCGAGCGTGACGGTCGCGGCGAGCGCCGCCGGCAGCGCCCGGGCGAAGAGGGCGAGCAGCGCCGAGCGCTGCACGGCGTCGGCGGCCCGGCGCGAGAAGCGCCAGTGCAGGGCCAGGATCGAGCCGCCCAGCACGACGTTCATGGCGAGCACGTGCGGGACGAACGTCAGCTGGAGCAGCGCCCACAGCAGGACAGGCGGCCCGGGCTGCGGCAGCGGGTCCGGGAGCGGGATCACGGGGCTCATCGCGCCACCTCACCGGGCGGGGTCCACGGGCCGGCCGGGCCGACGGCCGAGAGGTCGCCGAGGTAGGCGGCGAGCGCGCGGCGCTCCGCCTCGCTGCCGGAGAACGGGGCCATCTCCTCGCGCAACTGGGGCAGGCGGCCGATCACCTCGTACAGCTCGTCCGCCGAGCGCCGGCGCAGTCTCTCCGCGATGGGCCAATCGGCCTCCGGCCCGTGGCAGGCGGCGCAGTAGCGCTCGAAGACGGCCGCCCCGCCCTGCGGAGGCGCCTCCGGCTCGAGGCCGGCGCTCGCATCGCCGCCCAGGCGCGCGAGCTGGATCGCGAGCGCCCGCTTCTCGGCCGGCGTGCCGAGGACGGGCGGCATGCGCCGGCCGCGCCAGGTGACGACGCGCGCCTGGCGGTCCGTCCAGGACGTGGGCCGACCGTCGCTGCCGATCGGCCGCGCGGTCGCGTCGAGCACGGCCAGGATCGCGGCGACGCTGCGACCGGCGACCAGGGGGCGAATGGCCAGGTGGCCGCTCTCGGTGTGGCAGGCGGTGCACTGCAGGTCGAAGACCGCGCGACCGGCCTGCGCCTCGAGCGCCGCGCGCTCGGCGGCGGGGCGCCGCTCGAAGGCCGGGTCGCCCGGCCTGAACCCGGCGGGCGTCAGGGCCCAGGGCGAGGTCGCGAGGACGCCGCGTCGGCCGAGGGCGTCGATCGAGAACGGGTCGTCCGACGGCAGGCCCGAGACGGGCGAGGGCGTGACCCGCGCGCCGTTGACGAACAGGTAGCGGTCGATCACCCACGGCTTGCGCAGGCCCTCGCGCACCCACTCCCCCGCGCCCATCGAGAGAAGGCCGAGCCCCATCAGCAGCGCGGCCTCGAGCCGGCCGAAGCGCCGCGCCCGCAGGGCGGCGAGCGCGAGCGACGCGAGCACGAGCAGGACCGAGCCGCCGAACGCCACCCGCGCGGCGCCGCGCACGATCGGCTGGCCCGAGGCGCCGGCCGCGAAGACGGCCTGCAGCAGCGCGAGCGGCGCGGCGCCCCGGGCCCCGAGCGTCTCGGCCACGTCGACGCGGGCGGCGCCCGCGGCCGAGAGGAACCAGACGAGGAGGAGGGGGACGGCGAGCGCCGCCGGGGCGATCCAGCGCGTGGCCGACCAGCGCGCGAGGCGCGCCTTCAGCTCGCGGTCGGCGACGAGCGACGCCGCGCACATCGTGTAGAGACCGGCCAGGCCGACCGCGACGGCCGTGCGCAGCGCGACGGTCGGCAGGAAGGTCGGGTTGAAGAAGCCGTCCGCGAAGCGGCGGGTCTCGGGCCAGGCGCCCGAGGTCAGCATGAAGGAGAGGATGCCGGAGATGGCGGCGAGGCTCAGCCACGAGGAAACGAAGTAGACCCAGCCGACGCGCAGGTGCGTGCGCGCGTCGAGACGATCCCAGCCGTGGTAGTAGACGAGCGCCGCCGCGATCTCCACCGCGAAGAACGTCCACTCGATCGCCCAGGCCCACAGGAACGTCTGCACGAGGGCACTCGTGGCCTGCGGCTGGACGAGGCCGATCGTGAACCAGATGCCGACCCCGGTGAGGGCGCCCAGCACGAGCGTCAGCAGCACGAAGCCGCGGCTGAGCGCGCGCACGAAGCCGAGCAGCGCGGCGTCGCCCGCGGCGCGGGCCTTGCGCTCGGCGAGCACGAGCAGCAGCCCGCCGCCCACGGCGAAGTGCGAGACGAACACGTGCACGACGCCGACCACGGCGATCAGCAGGCCGGGCGCGCCCAGGCGCCACAGCGGGTAGTTCATCTCGGGCCTCTCGTGGCGCGAGGCTCTCCCGGGCCGCGCCGGCGGTCAATGAGCCCGACGTCTCAAGGTAAGATTCGGGGTTGGCGCCGGCACGACTGGGGAGGACATGGAGCTTCTGCACTGGTTCGTCGACTTCTTCCTGCACCTCGACAGGCACCTCGCCGAGGTGATCCAGGCCTACGGCACCTGGACCTACGCCCTGCTGTTCGCGATCGTCTTCCTGGAGACGGGCCTGGTGGTGACCCCGCTCCTGCCCGGCGACTCGCTGCTGTTCGCCGCCGGCAGCTTCGCGGCGCTCGGCGCGCTCGATCCGTGGCTGCTGTTCCTGCTGCTCTCGGCGGCGGCCATCCTCGGCGACACCGTGAACTACGGGATCGGCCACTACCTCGGGCCGAAGGTCTTCCACTTCCCGCGCTCGCGCTTCTTCAACCCGGACCACCTGCGCCAGACGCACGAGTTCTACGAGAAGTACGGGGGGAAGACGATCATCATCGCGCGCTTCGTGCCGATCGTGCGCACCTTCGCCCCGTTCGTCGCCGGCATCGGCGCGATGAGCTACGCGCGCTTCATCGCCTACAACGTGATCGGCGGCCTGCTGTGGGTCGCCCTCTGCCTGGGCGCCGGCTACTTCTTCGGCAACCTGCCCTTCGTCAAGCAGAACTTCAGCGTGGTGATCCTCGCGATCGTCTTCATCTCGGTGCTGCCGGCGGTCGTCGAGGTGCTGAAGCAGCGCGCGCAGGCCCGGCGCGCGCGGGGAGAGTGAGGATCAGCCCGGATGGAGCCCCTCAAGATCGGGATCACCGGCGTGCGCGGGGTGGTCGGCCAGACGCTCACCCCGGAGCTGGTCGTGCGCTTCGCCGAGGCTTTCGGCGCCTACGTCGACGGGGGGCGGGTGCTCGTCTGCCGCGACCCCCGGCCCTCCGGCCCGATGCTGCAGGCGGCGGTCACCTCGGGCCTGCTCGCGGTCGGCTGCGAGGTGAGCGACCTCGGCGTCTGCCCGACGCCGAGCCTGCAGCTCGCCGTGGCGCGGCTCGGGGCGCGCGGGGGCATCTCGATCACCGGCGGCCACAACCCGCCCGAGTGGAACGCGCTCAAGTTCGTGCGCGGCGACGGCCTCTACCTCAGCGCGATCCAGGGCGAGGAGCTGCTCGATCTCTTCCACCAGGGCGCGGTCGCGCGCGTCGGCTGGGACCGCATCGCGACCCGCGTCCTCGAGGAGGATGCGATCGAGGCGCACCTCGCGGCGCTGCTCGCCCGCTTCGAGTCGCCTGCCCTGCACGCAAGGCGCCTGCGCGTCGCCGTCGACTGCGGCAACGGCTCGTGCGCCAGGCTCTTCCCGCGCTGGCTCGAGCGGCTCGGCTGCGAGGTGCTGCCGATCAACGACGCCCCGTCGCTGCCCTTTCCGCGCCTGCGGGAGCCGTCGATCGCCCCGGCCTCGCAGGCGCGCGCCGTGGTGC
>JBGASI010000682.1:0-2175 GCA_044229815.1 Vicinamibacteria bacterium
CCCGGATCCGCTCCCCGCTCGCCTGCTTCGTGGCGGCCAGCAGCTCGCGCAGGAAGGCCTGCGCCACCTCGCGCGCGCTGGCGGCGTGGCGACCCACGCGTGCGATGGGGCGCGTCGCCTCGTCCGAGAGCGCGGCCTTGAAGGTCGGCGCGAACGCCGGGTGCGCGCCGTCGCGGTTGCGCTCGAGCGCCGGTCGACCGATGAGCGCGCTGCGGCCGAGGAACACCCGGCGCGCCAGCGGCGGCCAGCGGCCCACGCGGTCGAGCAGCCCCGGGCTCTCCAGCAGGTGCACCGCCGAGGGCACCATGCGCGGGGCCTCCAGCGGGTCGTCGCGCTCGAGCGAGCGGCAGATCCCGGGCAGCTCGACCAGCTGCGGCTGGCCGGTGGCGTCGTCCCAGCGCGCGATGCCCGAGTTCGTGGTGCCGAGGTCGAGCGCCCAGCCGCTCATCGCCCCGGCATTCTACGGGCTTGCTTGCAGCCGGCATCCCGCATCTTGACTTTCGCCTTTCATTCGCCTAGATTCGTCGGTCGCTCGGCGGGGGCCGAAGAAGGCAAGGAGGGGCGATCGTGAGCACTCTGGAGTTCTGTCGGAAGCAGCGAAAGCAGGAGCTGCCCAAGTTCGTGAGCGTGCTGAAGGCGATGCCCCAGGCACGGCTCGACTATCGACCCGACCCGAAGGCCCGCACCGCGGCCGACCTCGCGTGGGTGCTCGCGGCGGAGGAGGCGGCGCTGCTCAGCCTCCTCGACACCGGCGTCGTGGAGTGGAAAGAGGAGCCGGCTCCGGCGCGCGTCGACGCGATCGTGGCGGCCTACGAGACGAACGCCGCCGCCGTCAACCAGCGGCTCGAAGGGCTCGACGAGGCCGGCTGGGAGAAGAAGGCGCGCTTCCTGATGGGCGGCGGGGCCGCCTGGGAGGACACCATCGCCGGCTTCGTCTGGGGCTTCCTGTTCGACGCGATCCACCACCGCGGGCAGCTGTCGACCTACCTGCGGCCGATGGGCGGGAAGGTGCCGGCGATCTACGGCCCCTCGGCCGACGACCCGGGACAGTAGACGCCAGGCGCCTGGAGCCCGCGGCACCGGTCCGGCGTCAGCCACGCGGGTATGATGCGCGGGACGCCGGGCCGTGCCGGCCCGCCGCTACAAGGAGCGATCTCCATGCGACTGCTGAAGGTCCTGGCTGCCGTCGCCGTTCTCGCGCTCGTTCTTCCACTGCCGGTACGCGCCGCCGACGTCTCCGGCAAGTGGACCGCGGAGTTCAGCACGCAGGTGGGCGAGCAGAAGTACACGTACGACTTCAAGGTGGCCGGCGCGTTGCTGACGGGCTCGGCGACCTTCGAGCGGATGGGCGAGAAGGGTCAGGCCGAGCTCAAGGAAGGCAAGGTCGACGGCGACAAGGTGTCCTTCGTCGAGATGCTGGACTTCCAGGGCAGCGCGATCCGGATCGAGTACAGCGGCGTGATCGCCGGCGACGAGATCAAGTTCACGCGCAAGGTCGGCGACTTCGCCACCGAGGAGCTCGTCGCCAAGCGCGTGAAGTAACCCGGCCTTCGGCCGGTCCTCGCCATCACGCGCGCGTCGTCGGCTCGCCGCTCGCAGTGTCCCCCGTGGGTCCCGCTGTGGCGGCGGGCCGCGCCCGCGTCAGCCGCCGCCACAGGCCACCCTCGCCGAAGGCGCGCCAGGCCGGGCCGACGCCGCGCACGAGGCTGGCGGCGAGCCACAGCGCCCAGAGCAGCATGGCGACGCGGTAGAGCCACAGCGGCAGGCTGAGGACACCGGTGACCGGCGTCTCGCCTGCGACGCGATCGACGTACCAGCGCAGCACCGTGTCGCTGCTCCCGCCGCCGGCCACCTGCATGTCGGGCCGGAACAGCAGGCCCTGCTGGATCGCGACGTAGAGGATCGCGACGCTGACGAGCGCCCAGCCGGCGAGCAGGAGCTGCAGCCCGTCGAAGGACCAGGCGCCCCCGGGCGGCCGGCGGGCCCGCCAGGCGAGGGCGAAGACGAACGCGGCCACGACGAGGGCCGCGAACGCCGGCAGGACGCTCAGGCCGAGGCCGAGCAGGACCCACTGCGCGCTCGTGAGCGGGCTCCCGGCGAGGCGGCCGAGGCCGAGCGCCACCGCGACGAGGAACACGAGGTAGGGCCAGAACAGCACGGCCGGGCCCCAGGCCG
>JBGASI010000683.1:0-2173 GCA_044229815.1 Vicinamibacteria bacterium
GCCAGGCGGTCCATCGCGGGGAACTGGCGGTTCGGCTCCCGCCAAGGGCCGCCCGCCGCGGCGTGCAGGCCGATCGCGGCCTGCCAGCCGGAGTCGACGACCGCGAAGGGCCGGTTCGCGCCCGAGGGGGCGAGCGCGGCCACGTCGTCGGCCATGGCGCGGATCAGGTCGGCATCGATCCGGTCGTAGGCGCTGTACCAGCTGTTGCCGCCGTACACGGGCGCGCCCGGCAGCCGGGCTCCCGTCGACAGCTCGGCGCACAGGGCGCGTGCCGCCGCGAAGGGCGACTCGTCGTCCCGGCCCTCGCGCGCGAGAATCGTGGCCGCCTCGAGCGTGCGCGCCCCGAGCTCGACGCCGCGCCCGCCGCTGCGCAGGTCGAGCCAAAGGCTCACGCCCTCGGCGTCGAGCTGCCAGTGGGCGAGAGAGCGCGCGCCCGCGCGCACGCCGTAGCCGTGGGTGCGCCGGCCGTCGTGGGTCAGGAACAGCCACGGCAGCGGCCGTTCCGGCACCAGGCCGCGCCACTCGAGGTCGCCGTAGCCCCGCTCCCAGTGGTCGCCGAGCACGCGCAGCCCCTCGGCCACCGGCGTCGTCCAGCGCAACTGGAGCCGCCGCAGCGGCGCCGCGCTGCGGACCCGCACGGCGAGCCGCCCGTCGTCCGGCTGCGTCTCGACCTCGACGCCACGGGCGGCCCAGCCGCTGCCGGTCTTCTCGAGCAGCGTCCGAGAGTCCCCGGCCTGCGCGAGCACCCGGTCGGGGGGGCGGAGGAGAGCCAGGAACGACGTCGCGGCCGAGGCGCGTGCCGGCCGCGCCTCCGAGGCCGTGGCGGCCGCCCCCGCGGTCGCGGCCGCCGTCGCCTGAAGGAACACCCGTCGGGACGTCGTCGTCGTGCGCATGGCTCCTCGCGCTACTTCGCCGGCGTGAGGGGCTTGACCCGGATGGCGCGGTAGCGGACGTACTGCTTCGTGAAGTCGCCCCCGCCGTGCACCTGGAGCGCGATCCTCCCCTTGTCGGGGTGGCGCTTCTCGGTCTCCTTCACCTCCATGAACAGCTTCCCGTTGATCCAGGTGGTGATGGTCGGGGGATTGCCCACGATGCGGGCGCGCAGCTCGTTCCACTGGCCGTGCTTCCAGAAGGACGCCCACTGCGCGGGGGCCACGGGAAGGGGCACCGGCGCTGCTTCGACCGGCACGATCTCGGTGACGAGCTTCCCGAAGTTGAAGTTGCGCACGTGGGGCTTGCCGCCGAGCGCTCCCTCCCCGTAGACGCCCATGAGGTTGCCGTCGGCGTGGTAGTCGATCATGGCCTGGTAGGCGCTGCCGTCCTCGGTGCTGCGCAGGAACAGGCCGCTGTCCGGGCCGAAGTCGTTCCTCATCTCGAGGGCGACCTCGAAGTCGCCGAACGACTCGTCGGTGAGGACGATGCCGCCGTTGCCGGGGACGTCCTGGCTGCCCACGATGGCGCCGTCCTCCACCACCCAGCGGCCGGCCGTCTGGTGCCGGCTGGCGGCCGAGTGGCCCGTCTGCGTGCTCGTGTGCCAGCCGGAGAGGGTCTTGCCGTCGAAGAGCGAGCGGAAGCCCACCTCGGCGGCGGAGGCGAGGGAGGACAGGCCGGCGAAGATGAGCAATGAGGCGAGCGTGGTCTTTTTCATGGCGCCATGATCGCTCAACCCCGGCCTCGCGCAAGGGCGAATGGCCTATGCTTCAGGGCTCATGCCCTCCAACCGGCTCGACTTCCGCATCGACGCGCAGGCCAGCGGCTCGCGGGCGCGGGCCGCGACCCTCCAGACGCTGCACGGCCCCGTCGAGACGCCCGTCTTCATGCCGGTCGGGACGCAGGCGGCGGTGCGGGCGCAGTCCCCCCGGTCGCTCGCCGCGGCCGGGGCGCGGGTGCTGCTGGCCAACACCTACCACCTCCTGCTGCGCCCGGGGGCGGAGGTCTTCCGGCGGATGGGCGGCATCCACCGGTTCATGAACTGGCCCGGCGCGGTGCTGACCGATTCCGGCGGCTACCAGATCTTCTCGCTGCCGCACTCGCGCGAGGTGACCGAGGAGGGGGCGCTCTTTCGAAGCTACGTCGACGGCAGGACGGTGCGGCTCAGCCCCGAGCTCTCGATCGAGACGCAGCGGGCGATCGGAAGCGACATCATGATGGTGCTCGACCAGTGCGTGAGCGC
>JBGASI010000125.1:0-19471 GCA_044229815.1 Vicinamibacteria bacterium
ACTAGCTACATCCGGACGGTGGCTCCCGCCGGCGGCGGCCGCGCCCGGCGCGCGCGGGCGCTCACCGCCCGCTCACGCGCAGGCGACGGGCCACCGCGCCGAGGGCGATCCACAGGGCGACGGCCACGACCACGCAAGCCAGGGCCGCGCCGGGCGCGTCGCGCAGCATCAGGAAGCGGATGCCGTCCGAGCCGGCCACGAAGGACAACGGCAGGCCGCTGAAGAACAGCGCCAGCGCGAGCAGCCAGGTTCGGCGCCGCAGCAGCGCCTTGGTGGCAGCCAGCGCAGCCTGGTCGGCGCCGGGCGCCACCGCCGCCTTCGCCGGCGCGGAGCCGTCGCCGCGCAGCGCGTCGACCAGGCGCGCCAGCTCGGGGTCGGACCGCAGCCACTCCTCCACGGCCGCGCGCGTCTCGGCGCTCGCCTCGCCGGCCGCGTAGAGCGGCAGCAGGTCCTTCACGATCTCGCGGGTCAAGTTCGTCACGACAATCCCCCTCGACGCAGTCGCAGCTCGGCGAGCCGTCGCCGGGCGCGGTGCACCTTCACCTTCGCCGCGCCGGCGCTGATCTCGAGCGAGGCGGCGATCTCCTCGTACGGCATCTCGTCCTGCGCCCGCATCAGAAGAGCCGCCCGGTCCGGCTCGGGCAGCGTCTGCAGGTCCGCCAGCACGGCGTCGAGCTCGGAGCGTCCCTCGACGAGGGCGTGCGGGCCCGGGGCTTCGTCCTCCGGCTCGTGCTCGATCACGGCGCGCTCGCGCTCGCGCCGGAGCTGCTCGAGGTAGAGCCGGCGGGCGATCGTCATCAGGTAGCCGATCACCGTGGACAGGTCGAGGCGATCGCGCGCGCCCCAGACGCGGACGAACGTCTCCGACGTCACGTCTTCGGCTACGGCGCGGTTCCCCGACAGCGACAGCGCGAAGCGGAACACCGCGCGGGCGTGCTGCTGGTACAGCGCCTCGAACCCGGTCACACGAAGCTCGTCTTGCGCCGTTGCAGCAGCACCAGCGCGGCGACGACCGCGGCGATCCCCGCCGCCTCGCCGGCGATGGTGAGCGGCAGCGCCGGCTCGCCGCGGCCCAGCGCCCTCAGGTAGTGCGCCACGCCGCTCAGCCTTGGCAGCACCTGCAGCGCGAAGTTGCCGAGCACGAAGATGAGGCCGGTCAGCACCGCGATCGTCCAGCCCACGGACTCGCTCACGATCGCCGCCGCCAGCACCACCGAGAACAGCAGCGTCCAGGCGCCGAGCACCAGGGCGTAGTAGCCGAGCGTGCCGAGCACGTGGGACCACAGTGGGTCGCGGCGATCGTCGCCGGCAGCAGGAACAGCGCGAAGGCCGAGGCGAGCTTGGCGACCGCCACCTCGGCCGGTGTCACCGGGAGGCTCATCACGAAGGCCAGCGTCCGGCGCTCCCGCTCGCCCAGCACGGGCCCCAGCATCACATGGAACGAGACGCCGATCAGCACGTTGACCGCCAGCGTCACGCCGGCCGAGCGCCCGACGGGCCCTCCGACGCAGGCGGTGAGCAGCAGGCCGCCGAGCGCCGCCGCGACGTAGGCGGCGAGCGGTGCCTTCATGAGCGAGCAGTCCTTGCGCACGAGGCGCGCCACGGCCCGCGGGCTCACGCCGCCCTCCCGCTGCCCGCCGCGCCCACCCGCTCGAGGAACGCCTGCTCCAGGCTCTTTCCGCCCGCCAGCAACTCGCCCACGCGCGCGTGCGCGACGAGCCGGCCGCCGTGCACGAACGCCACGTCGTCCGCGAGGCTCGCGACGTCGTCCCCGTGGTGCGAGGAGAAGACGAGCGCCCGCCGCTCGCCGCGCGTCTCCCGCAGCAGCGACAGGATCTCGTGCCGCACCAGCGGATCGAGGCCCGCGGTCGGCTCGTCCAGCACGAGCAGCTCCGCGCGCCGAGTCAGCGCGAGCAGCAGCAGCGCCTTGAGCTGCTGCCCTCGCGACAGGCCGTGCAGCCGCCGGTCGGGATCGAGCGCGAAGCGCCCCAGCAGGTCGGCCGCGCGCCGCTCGTCCCAGCCCGGGCACAGGTCGCGCACGAGGCGCATGTGCCAGCGCAGCGTGGCGGCGCCGTAGAGCGCCACGTCCTCGGACACGAAGCCGACCCGCGCCTTGATCCAGCGTTCCTCCTGCGGCATCGGGCGGCCCAGCACGCGGACGACGCCGGCGTCCGCTCGCACCAGTCCCATCAGGATGCGCAGCAGCGTCGATTTGCCGGCGCCGTTCGGCCCGACGAGGCCCAGCACGCTGCCGTCGGGCACGTCGAGGTTCACGCCCTGCAGCTCGAAGTGCGGATACCGCCGGCCCACGCCACGCAGCTCGATCGCCCGCTCGCCCACGGAAGCCCTCCAGGAGTGTGTCGTCGTGAGGTATAGCGGGGAGCGGCCTGGAAGTTACAGGAAGGCGGGTGCGCTCGCGAGGCCGCTCGGCTCGACTATCATCGCGAGGCCTTCCACGGCAGGAGGAACCTTGAAGCACCGAGCCGCCGTGCTGCCGGCCCTCGTCCTCGCGGGTTGCCTGCTGTCGGCGGACCCGGCGCACGCCTGCACCACCCTCATCGTCGGCCGGGCTCGCACTGTCGACCAATCGGTGCTGATCGCGCACAACGAGGACGACGAGGGGGCCGTGGTGATGCACCACGTCGTGCACCCTTCGCGGCCGGGCGGGGCCTACCGCCTGTTCAACACGGGCAGCGTGGCGGAGCCGCAGCGGACGGTTGCCTACATGGGCACGTCGGTCTACGACAAGGCCTTCATCCCGGGCGACTACTTCGGCGGGGTGAACGCCCACCAGGTGGCCGCCTACAACAACCAGGCCCCGGGCAAACTCGGCATCCTGCGCACCCGGGGCGGGGTGATGTGGACGGAGTTCAACGAGCTCGCCATGATGCAGGCGAGGACGGCCCGGGAGGCGGTGCAGGCGATCGGCCGGCTCAACGAGACCCACGGCCTGAACTCCGATCCCGGCACCGCGTTCGGTGTCGCCGATCCGCGCGAGGGCTGGTGGATCGAGATCGCCCCCGGCGGCCAGTGGGCCGCGCAGCGCGTGCCCGACGACGGCGCCCAGATGATCGCCAACTGCTACCGCATCGGCGCGATCGACTTCGCGGACACGCGGCACGAGCGCTTCCTGTGGTCGGCCGACGTCGTCGGCTACGCGCGGTCGATGGGCTGGTACGACCCGAAGGACGGTCCGTTCGACTTTGCGCGGGCCTACGGCCTCGCCTCCGCGCCAGCCGACCCGGCGAACGCCGTGCGCCACGTGATGGTCCAGCGCGCCCTCGACGCGCTGCCGAAGGTCGCCGCCGCGGACCTGATGTCCATCCTGCGCTCCCACTACGAGGGGAGCGAGCACGACGCGGTCGCCGGCCACCCGGCGCAGTCACCCCACCACGCCGGCGTGCGCACCGTGTGCACCTCGCGCACGCCGGCGAGCTTCGTCACGCAGTTGCGCGGCTGGCTGCCGGCTCCCATCGGCGCGGTCGTCTGGGTGTCGCTGTGCAGCCCGTGCAGCAGCGTCTACGTGCCCTGGTACGGTGGCGTCGGCGGCTTCCCCGAGCCCTACACGACGGGCAGCGACACCGTGAAGGACGGCTCCGCCTGGTGGGCGTTCGACGCCCTGACCCGGGCCGTGGATGCTCGCTACGGCGACACGAACGCCACCGTGAGGGCGGCCTTCGCCGCCCTCGAGCGGCGCGAGCTGGCCGAGCAGGCGAAGCTCGACGCCACCGCGACGAGCCTGTGGAGGGCTCATCCCGATCAGGCGACGCAGGAGATCACGAGGGCGAGCGGCGACTACGGTCTGCAGGCGTATCGCCTCGCGCAGTCATTGCTCGCGCAGGTCACTCCACAGGCGGCCGTCACCCCGCGCTCCGCGGCCGACACGGGCACCGTGCCCGCCGGGCCGTTCTCGCTCCGCTACCGCACCGAGGGCGCGGGCCGACCGACGCTCGTCCTCGGCAGCTCGGTCTACTACCCCCGGGTCTTCTCGCAGAACCTCCGCAAGCACCTGCGGCTCGTCTTCCTGGACCACCGGGGCTTCGTCCCCTCGCCCGGCCCCATCGGCACCTCCGCCTACGCGCTCGACACGCTGCTCGACGACGTCGAGCGTGCCCGCCAGCAGCTCGGCCTGGAGCGCGTCGCGGTCGTCGGACACTCGGGTCACGCGCTGCTGGCGCTCGAGTACGCCAAGAAGTACCCGGCCCACGTCTCGCACGTGGTCATGGTCGGCATCGCGCCCGACCTGAGCGACGCGAGCTGGCAGGCCGCCGAACGCCACTGGCGGGAGTCGGTCTCCCCCGAGCGCAAGGCGGCGATGGAGGAGAACGTCCGCCGCCTGCCCGACGCGGAGCTGGCGAAGCTGTCTCCGGCCGAGCGGTTCGTGAAGAGCTACGTCCGCGACGGCCCGCGTGCGTGGTACGACCCGCGCTTCGACGCCTCGCCCCTCTGGGCGGGCATGGCGATCAACGTGGAGATGCTCGAGTACGTGTGGGGACAGGTGCTGCGGGACATCGACATCACGCGCGGGCTCGCCGGCCTCGAGCGCCCGGTGTTCCTCGGCCTCGGCCGCTACGACTTCGCGGTGGCGCCGCCTTCTTCCTGGGACCGGATCCGGCCGCTGTTCCGGGACCTGACGCTGCGGGTCTTCGAACGCAGCGGCCACACGCCTCCGTACGAGGAGCCGGAGCTCTTCGACGCCGAGCTCCTGCGCTGGTTCGAGGCGCACCCGTGACGGCCGCGAGGAGCGTCGCGGGGCGCCTGGCGCTGGTCGTCGCGTGCTGGGCAGGCGCCGGGCTCGGGATGGCGGCCCCTGCCACCGTGCGCGTGCAGGTCGCGGACGACGCAAGCGGGCACGCCGTCGCCGCCCGCGTCTACCTGTGGCGGGGCGACACGCCCGTGCTTCCCCCGGGGTTCTCGTCCTACACGGCGGACGACGAGCGGCACTTCCTCGTCCCGGGCGACTTCGAGCTGTCGCTCGAGCCCGCGAAGTACAAGCTCCGGATCGAGCGCGGGCTCGAGTACCTGCCCGTCGAGCTCGACCTGGACGTCTCCCGCGACGCGGTGTTGCCGGTTCGCCTGCGCCGCTGGGTCGACATGGCCAGCGAGGGCTGGTACTCGGCGGACATGCACGTCCATCGCGATCCGGCCGACATCCCCCTGATCCTGCGAGCCGAGGCTCTCAACTTCGTGCCGACGATCACGACCCACGTCTGGAGCAACGACGTGAATCGTCCATGGAAGCCGCCGGCGGAATTCGCGGTCGTCGTCGAGCCCGGCCGCTTCTTCACCGCCAGCGCCCAGGAGGTGGAGCGCATCCAGGGCGGGCCCGGAGCCGTGATCCTGCTGGCGAAACAGCTGCCGCTGCCCTTCACCGGTTACGAGCTGTACCCGCCGTCGGTCACGTACGCCCGCCAGGTCCACGCGCTCGGAGGCTTCGTCGAGGGAGACAAGCTCTTCTGGGTCGACACCCTCGTCAACGCCGCGCTCGGGGAGCTCGACTTCGTCGAGCTCAACTGCAACCACTTCCTGCCGCGCTTCGTCGACATGGACCTGGCGCGCTGGTCGCACTGGCCGATGGAGTTCGGCTACCGCGGCGCCCGCGGCTTCGCGCTGTGGATGATGGACTTCTACTACCGCCTGCTGAACTCGGGCATCGAGCTGCCGCTGTCGGCCGGCTCGGCCAACGGGGTCAAGGCCGCGCCGGTCGGCTACGACCGCGTGTACGTGCGCTCGGGCGGGAAGGCAGTCGACTACGAGGGCTTCATGCAGGCGCTCAAGCAGGGCCGCAGCTTCTCGACGAACGGCCCCGTTCTCGATCTCGAAGTCGACGGGCGCCACGGACCGGGAGACCACATCGACACCCAGCCCGGCCGCGAGTACTCGTTCCGCGCGCGGTCCCGCTCACGCGGACCGCTCGAACGCCTGCAGCTGATCGTCGACGGCGAGGTCGTCGCCGAGCAGACGGGCACGGGCGCCCGCGAGCTGACGCTCCAGAAGACGCTGCGCTTCGATCGCAGCTCGTGGGCGGCCGTCCGCGCCTTCGAGGAGGCCCCGGCCGAGTTCTGGCGTCCCTCCGGGCTGGTCTTCGCGCACACGAGCCCGATCTACTTCCTCGTCGCAGGCAAGCCGGTCATCGTCCCGAAGGCGGTGCGGGACCTCCTCCAGAAGATCGACACGCTCATCGCCCATACGCAGCGCCTCGAGGGCTTCCGGCAGGAGAGCGATCGGCAGGAGACGCTGGAGGTGTACCGCCAGGCGCGCGAGGTCCTGAGCCGGCGGCTCGAGGGCCGTTCCGTCACCTCTCCGGGCCCTCAGGTTCACTGAGGGCGACGACCGCGACCGCCAAGGGCTGAAGTCCGCGCTGGACGCCTCGCTCGAGCCTGCGCTGGATCTCGCCAAGAAGGGTCCAGAGTGCGGGGCGGGCCGCCGGGCTGCCTCAGCCAGCTCGCCGGGAAGGTGAGCGAGGAGAACCGCGCGTACATCCAGGAACTGGCCGGCGAAGGCGCGGCCGTTTCAGCGCAGTGTGTCGACACGGCAGCGTCGTTCCTGACCGACCACACGTCGCGCCTGAACGGCGCCGCCCAGGGCAGCGCGCTGGCCGCCGCGTCCTGCCGGGAGCAGCGCACTAGCCAGCTGGCGCCGTCGGGCCAGGCTTCGGCGGACGTTCCCGCGACAGCCACCGACAAGGCCAAGGCCGCGCCGCCGGCCGACGTGAAGCTAAAGGGGGCGCCGGCGGCGCCCCTCTTCCGTCGGGACTCCCGGTCGCGGCGCCGACTCGTGCCGGAAGACCGCTACGATGGGGTTCATGTCTTCGCCTTCGACGAAAGCCCGTGGCGCGCGGACCTTGGCCGTCGTCCTGTTCGCCGCGGCGTCCTGCCTTTCTCCCGCGGTCTCCAGCTACGCCGCCGACGTGGCCCGGCGTCCCGCGCCGGTCATGGGCTGGACGGGCGCGGACTGGCTCGAGCGCCCCGGCCGCGACGACGAGCAGCGGCCCGACGAAGTGATCCGGAAGATGCGCCTGAAGGACGGCGACGTGGTCGCCGATCTCGGCGCCGGCAGCGGCTACTTCACCCGGCGCCTGGCGAAGGCCGTCGCTCCCTCCGGCCGTGTCTACGCGGTCGACATCCAGCCCGAGATGATCGGCCTGCTCAAACGCAGCGTCGAGAAGGAAGGGCTGACGAACGTGGTGCCCGTGCTCGGCACGGGAGACGACCCGAAGCTGCCCAAGGGCGGGCTCGACTGGATCCTGCTCGTCGACGTGTTCCACGAGTTGCAGCAACCGCAGGCCATGCTCGCCCGGATGCGCGAAGCCCTGCGCCCGACCGGCCGCGTCGCGCTCGTCGAGTACCGGCTCGAGGGCCCAAGCGCCCTCCACATTCGCAAAGAGCACCGCATGTCGCCGAAGCAGGTGCTGGCGGAGTGGGAGCCGGCGGGGTTCCGACTCGTGGTGCGCGAGGAGTTCCTGCCGACGCAGCACTTCTTCGTGTTCGAGAAGGCGAAGGAGCGCTGAGGCAGCACCCGTCGCCCAGGCACGCCATCGGCCGACTGCCGCGCCGCCAACCGGAACGGTTCCCCGGCTCAGGGCAAGACAACGAGATCGTCCGGAATAGCAGTTGCGACGCCACCAGTCTGTGCGTTAGTCTCCCGGCCAGCTTTCCAAGCCAGTCGACAGGCGTAGCAGAACCGGCCCATCCGTCCGATGCGGTCCGTCGCATGGGTCCGCCGGTGTGCCACGCGCAGCGGGAATCCTCCCGCCGCGCGGGTCTGCGCCCGAGCGCTGGCGACGAGGTGGTCCTTGATGAAGAGACTCCTGGTCCTTTCCGCCGCACTGCTGCTCCACGGCGCGCTCGCCGGCGCCCAGCAGACCGAAGCCCCGCCCGCGCCGTTCACCTTCTGGTACGACTACACCGTGAAGCCCGGCAAGGAAGCGGAGTTCCTGGACGTGGTGAAGACGGTCGGAGGCCCCGTCCGCGACAAGCTGATGGCCGAGGGTGTCGTCACGGCGTGGGGCGTCGAGGTGCCGCTGCTGCGCCAGCCGGGCGGTCCCACGCACACGATCTGGTACTCCACCAACGACTGGGCCGGCGTCGGGAAGGTGCAGGCGGCCATGGCCGAACAGCTCGCGAAGCCGTCAGCCGCCGCGAAGGGCGGGCGGGCCATGACCAACGCCGAGAGATCCCTCGAGGTGTTCGACATCGCCAAGACCCGCGACATGCTCACGCGGGACCTGGAGGCGGGTTACGCGAAGGCCACGCTCGCCCCGGGCACACTGCCGGTGACCCGCTACAGCTCCGTCAAGGTGCACCCGGGCAAGGCCAGGGAGTACCGGCAGCTCTTCGACAAGTACTACAAGCCCGTCCTGGAGAAGCTCGCGGCCGATGGCGTGATCCTGGCCTGGGGCCTTGCCGTGGAGGACGTCAAGACGACCGGCGATTTCACGCACTTCAGCTGGGTCGTCGCTCCCGACATGGCGGCCTTCGACAAGCTGCGCGCCGCCTTCAACGCGGATCGCGACAAGCGGTCGCAGGAGGAGCGCGACGCCGTCAACGCGAGCTTCGTCGCCGTCCTGGACGCGGATGCCTCGCGCTCGGCCGTCGCGCGGAGCCTCATCTTCAAGGTCGCAGCGGCGAAGTAGCCGCGGCTCGCGTGCGTCTCGGCCAGCGCGGTGCCGCCGGCCGAGACGCCGCCTTCGACCGCGGCCTCGGCTCCGCGGGTGACACCGGTCACAGCGACGCTGGATCGGCGCCAGCGAGAGCGGTAGGGTGCTCACCGCCCGGAGGTGTTCGCCTTCGAGGCTGGAGGCCACGGCGTGACGGCCAAGCGGATCAGCACGATCGCACTCGCGGCCCTGCTCGGCTCCACGGCCCGCGTCGAGCCGGGCCCGGTGCGGACGCTGCCCGCGGGACACCGCGGTCGAGGAGACCGTGCGCGTTGCGGACTGGCCGGTGTCACCCGGCGCGCGCCGGCTGGTCGAGCTGGTGCGGCACGACGTCTATGCGGCCGACGCCCGGGTCGTCGCGATCGGGCGCGACGGCGAGGTCGAGGTCCCGCGCTCGCGGCTCGTCTTCCTGTGGGGGCAGGCCCCCGACGACACGGCACAGCGAGCGCTCGTCTGGGTCGACCCCGCCACGGGCATCCTGGGCGGGATCGGGATGACCCCGGACGGCCTCTTCGAGATCACCCCGGCGGACGGAGCGCGCGCCTACCGGATCGCGCCGACGCGCGTGCCGCGCGACGCTGCAGCGAACGAGGCCGACACCGCCGGTTTCAGCTGCGGCGGTGGCCTCGTGCCGCCCGGCGAGGAACTGCGGTCCGCCACGGCGGCGACCGGGGGCGCCCAGCCGGCAGTCCTGGCGGCGTTGCACACGGCCACGGTCGCCGTCGACACGGACAACGAGCTGCTCGGCCTGAAGTTCGCCGACAACACCACGAACGCCACGAACTACCTGGCGCAACTGGTGGCGGGCATGAGCCTGATGTACGAGCGCGACCTGTTCGTGCGCCTGCTCCAGGGGCACACCATCCTGCGGCTGACCTCGGCGGCCGACCCCTGGGTCGTGCCCTCCTGCCCCCCCTGGCCGGCGACCTGCCTGAACCCCGGAAACGCCTCGCGGGCCCAGCTCGACGAGGTCTCGAGCTACTGGTCCACCCGGTACGGCGCGGTGCCGCGCGCGCTCACCATGGTGCTGTCCGGCAAGCAGACGAGCAGCAACTTCTTTTCGGGCACCGCCTGGATCGGTGGTCTTTGCAGCGGCTCCGTCGGCTACACCTTCTCCCAGGTCCTCAAGGCCTCGGTCGCCACGGCTGCGAACGACCTGCCCTTCGTGGGCCACGAGCTCGGCCACAACTTCGGCTCGCGCCACACCCACTGCTATCCGACGGCCACGACGCCGATCGACACCTGCTACAACCAGGAAGCCGGCTGCTACTCCGGCGCGCCGACGAGCTGCCCGACGCCGTTCACGATCACGCCGCTGAACGGCGCGGCGGTCACGAACGTGAAGGGCACCGTGATGAGCTACTGCCATCTGCTCGCGGGCTGCACGAGCGGACCGACACCGATCTTCCACCCGCTGACGGTCGACGTGATCGCGCCGATCGTGGACTCGAAGGTCGGCGTCTGCGTCTTCCCGGACTCGGGCGCGATCACGCCGACGCTCACGAGCGTGAGCCCCGCGAGCGGTCCGGCGAGCGGCGGCAGCGGGCTCACCCTCACCGGCACCGGTTTCCAGAACGGAGCGACGGTCAGCTTCGCGGACGGGGCCGGCGCCGTGGCCGCGGCGGCCGTCAGCTTCGTCAGCAGCACGCAGCTCCAGGCCACGACACCGGCGCACGCGGGCGGCGCGGTGAGCGTGATCGTCAGCAACCCGACGAGGCGAACGGCCACGAAGCCGGCGGCCTTCGCCTTCGTCGGCGCCAGCAAGACGGTCTCGGGCACCTTCACGCCGGGTGGAACGGTCGCGTACACGATCGTGCTGCCGAACCCCGGCGTCGTCAGCCGGCAGGACGTGGCCGGCAGCGACGAGCTGACCGACGTGCTGCCGTCCAGCCTGGTGCTCGTCTCCGCGAGCGCCAGCGCGGGCACGGCCCTCGCGACACCCGCCACGGGGACCATCACCTGGAACGGGGCGATCGCCGCAGGCTCGAGCGTCACGGTGACGATCCAGGCAACGGTCAAGCCGGGGACCGCGCCCGGCACGCTCGTCTCGAACCAGGGTGCGGTGCGCTTCGACGCGGACGGCAGTGGCACGAACGAGTCGAGCGTCCTCACCGACGACCCGAGCCTGCCCGGCTCGAGCGACGCGACGAGCTTCAGCGTGCCCCTGAGCCTCGACTTCTACACGCTCGCGCCGTGCCGGATCATCGACACCCGGACCAGCTCGCCGATCGCCGTCGGCGCGACGCTCGCGGTCACCGCCGGCGGCGCCTGCGGATTGCCCGTGGGAGCCAAGGTGCTCGCCCTCAACGTCACCGTCGTGGCCGGCACGACCCCGGGCAACGTCGTCGTGTACCCGGGCGACCTGGTGGCGCCGGCCACGTCGACGATCAACTTCGCGGCGGGACAGATCCGGGCGAACTCCGCGATCATCGGCCTCGCCACGAACGGAGCGGGCACCGTTGCCGTGAAGAACCGGGCCGCCGACCCGGTGCACGTCATCCTGGACGTGAGCGGGTACTTCCAGTAACGGCTCTCGTCAGGGCGCGACCCAGGCCTGGCCGGGGCCGACGGCGAGCTCGCCCGGGGGCGTTCGCTCGAGAACGATGTTGCGGCCGAGCACGTCGCCCTCGAAGCGGTTGCCGTCCACGCGCACGTGGCGGCACAGCTCGAAGGTCAGCGTCGCCCGGCGCGCGTGCACGGGCTCGTGGTGGCGGCTGCGGACGAGCCGGTTGCCGGAGAAGGACACCCCGTCCACGGACTTCGCGTAGAGGACCGGGTAGTCCGAGGGGTGGAACTCGTTGTCCTCGACCCGGATGTTCCGGTGGAACGCGTGCGCCGGGTCGGGCGCGGGGATCTCGGGGAACACGCTGACGATGCCCTCGCCGAACTGGTACGGCGAGGAGAGGCACGCGGGGCCGAAGACGTTGCGGCGGATCGTCACGTCGCGCACCGCGCCGGACTCGTACCACTGGTTGGCGTCGCCCGCGATCAGGACCGCCGAGCCGCTCGACTCGAAGCGGTTTCCCTCGATCAGCACGCGGCCCGGGGTCGAAACGAGGACGCCGCGCGCGCGGTTGGAGAGGAACACGTTGTCGCGGATCGTCACGTCGGGCGCCCAGCTGAGGTTCTCGAGCGCGTCGCCCTCGGCGATGCCCGCCGGCACGGGAGCGTCGAAGCGGACCTCGAACGTGTCGCGGTCCTTCGGCTCGAACGAGACGAGCGAGGCCTCGCCCAACGTCCGCAGCGAGCGGTGGTCGAGGAAGCCCACGCGGTCGCCGCGGTGACCCCAGCCCAGGCCGGTCGACTGCTCGTGCATGAAACGGCAAAGGAGCCGGTCGGGCGCCGGCCGCCCGACGATGCGCACGCTCGTGCCGTGCACGTTGACCGGGTCGTCCATGAGGCCGTGGAAGCGCGAGCCCTCGATCGTGACGAGGCCGCGGCAGTTCGAGATGTGGATGCCGTCGTCGTGGCCGGAGAGCACGCGCCGTCTGGCCGAGGGCACGGCCGAGAAGCCGCGGACGGTCAGGTTCTCGGTGAACTGGGCGAGCAGGCCCAGGCCGGCGCTCGCGTGGAGGGCCACGTTCTCGATGGTCACGTCGCGGCTGTCGACCACGAACAGGCCCGCGTGATCGCGCTCGCCGTGGCGCAGGACGAGGACGCTGCCGACCGCGGGCCGGCGCGCGAAGCGGTGGCGCAGCCGGACGAGGCCGGGCTCCGGCGCTTCGGCCCGGTAGGCCCTCCAGCCCTGGCCGAGGCAGCCGGTGTCGCCCGTGCCGGGGACGACCTCGAGCGTGCGGCCGTCGAACTCCATCGCGTCCAGCCACGGGTCCTTCCAGCCCTCGCCGACGAAGACGAGCCTCCCGTTCTCGATCACGTAGGGGTACTGGCGGTCGTCGAGGCGCAGGTCGAGGTGGTCCTCGGTGGCGGCCTCCACGACGGCCTCGGCACCGAGCGGCACGTCCCAGTCGATCGCGACGTCCTTGATCGTGACGTTCGACGAGCGGTCGACCGTGAACGGCTGCATCCGGTCGTGGAAGACGAACGTGGAGCCGCCGCCGTCGATCGTGAGGCCGGCGAAGGCCTCGACGAAGATCCCGAGCCGCTTGGGGTTCACGTCGGTCGTGTTCGACTCGAAGTAGTCCTTCTCGACCGCGTGCTGCGGCCAGAAGTCGTAGCGCCCCTTCGGGAAGACGAGCACGGGCCGCTCGAGCCGGCGGCAGGCCTCGAGCGCGCGCGCGACCGCGGGCACGGCGTTGCGACGGCTGTCCGGCAGGGCGCCGTAGTCGGTGACCCGCACCGCCGGGGACGCCTGCGCGGCGCGGGCCGGGGCTGTCGCCACGGCGGCGAGGCCCGCGACGCCGAGGATCGTGACGAGTCGCCGCCAGTCGTGGAGCATGGCGTGTGCCTCCTCTAACGCGCGCTCGGGTCGAGGCTCATCGAGTACGGACGGTCCTCCGCGCTCGTGCCGCGGGTCTTGTTCGGCTGCGGGCCCATGTCGAGGGCGAGCGTGCCGCCGGCCATGATCTCGCCGTAGTCGATCCAGGTGCGGGTGATGGGCCGGCCGTTCAGGCGCGCCGCCTGCACGTAGACGTTGTCGGCCGAGTTGGCGTTCGCCTCCACCGTGAACGTCTTCCCGTTCTCGAGGCGCAGCGTCACCTTGTCGAACAGCGGTGAGCCGAGCGCAAACTGGTTCGTCCCCGGCGCGACCGGGTAGAAGCCCAGCGCCGACAGCACGTACCAGGCCGAGGTCTGGCCGTTGTCCTCGTCCCCGCAGTACATGCCCGGCCCGGGCCGGTACATCCGCTCCATCGTCTGGCGCGCCCAGTACTGCGCCTTCCACGGCTGACCCACCCAGTCGTAGAGGTAGATCATGTGCTGGATGGGCTGGTTGCCGTGCGCGTACTGGCCCATGTCGCCGACGACCATCTCCGCGATCTCGTGGATCATGGTCCCGTAGTACGAGTACTCGTTCGTGGGCGCCGCGCTGAACACCGAGTCGAGCTTCGCCGCCATCCGCTCGTCGCCGCCGAAGAGCGCGGCGAGCCCCGCCGGGTCGTGGAAGACGCTCCAGGTCCAGTGCCAGGCGGATCCCTCGGTGAAGACGCCGCCCCACGCGTCGGGCCGGAAGGGCTCCTGCCACGCGCCGTCCTGCTTTCGCCCGCGCATGAACCCGGTCGCGGCGTCGAACAGCTTCGTGTAGTTGCGCGCGCGCCGGGCGTACGGCGCGACCTCGCTCTCGGGCCGGCCGAGCGCCTTGCCGAGGCGCCAGTTGCAGAAGTCGTCGTAGGCGTACTCGAGGGTCCGCGCCGCGCTCTCGTTGATGCCGACGTCGGAGGGCACGTAGCCGAGCCGGTCGTAGTACGGGGCTCCGAGCCGTCCCAGCGACGATAGCGGCACGCTCGGCGCGTGCGCGCCCTTGACGATGCCCTCCCACGCCGCCGTCGCGTCCCAGCCTCGGATGCCCTTGAGCCAGGCGTCCGCCAGGATGGCGGACGAGTTCGTGCCGATCATGCAGTCGCGGTGGCCCGGGCTCTGCCACTCGGGAATCCAGCCGCTCTCCCGGTAGGCGCTGACGACGCCCTGCAGGATCTGGCCGTCGAGCGCCGGGTGCAGGATCGTCAGCAGCGGGAAGGCGGCGCGGAACGTGTCCCAGAAGCCGTTGTCCGTGAACAGCGGGCCGGGCTCGACCTTGCCGCTGTAGGGGCTGTAGTGGACCGTTCGCCCCGCGGCGTCCGTTTCGTGGAAGGCGCGCGGGAAGAGCGAGCCGCGGTAGAGGCACGAGTAGAAGATCTCCTTCGCCGTCTCGCTTCCGCCCTCGACCGCGACGCGGCTCAGCAGCCCTTCCCACTCCCGGGCCGCCTGCTGCTCGACCGCGTCGAAGCCGAGCCGGGCCACCTCCCGGTCGAGGTTCAGCCGCGCCTGCTCGGCGCCGATGAACGAGGTCGCCACCCTCGCCTGCACGACGGCGCCCTCGTCCGCGCGGAAGCGCACCCAGGCCCCCGCGTGGTCGCCCTGCAGCTCCCGGCCTTCCTTCAGGCCGTCCTTCTCGTTCCAGACGCCCGCGGCGACGACCTCGCGGTCGAACTCCACCACGAAGTAGTGCCCGAAGTTGTCGGGCACGCCACCGGAGTTGTAGCGCGACACGCCGCTGATGCGACGTCGCCCCGCGTCCACCTCGACCGACACCGGCGCGAACCGCGCCTCGGGCGCGCCGCCCCTGGCGCGGGGCTTCGGAAAGGCGTCGAGCACGACGAACGCCTGGTCGGTCTTCGGGAAGGTGAAACGGAGCACCGCCCCGCGCGAGGTGGGCGCCACCTCGGCCCAGGCGCCGTAGTCGAGCAGCTTGACCTTGTAGCCGTACGGATGCGCCTCCTCCCGCGCGTGGCTGAAGAGAGAGGCCCGCTCCTTCTCCCGCACCTTCAGCTCGCCCGTGACCGGCATCAACGAGAACGCGCCGTAGTCGTTGATCCAGGGGCTGGGCTGGTGGGTCAGCTTCAGGCCGCGGATCCGCAGGGCGGAGTACTGGTAGGTCCAGCCGTCGGTGTTCTCGCCGGTCTGCGGCGTCCACGCGTTCATCCCGAACGGGACCGACACCGCGGGATAGAGATTCCCGCGCGAGAAGGCCACGGTCGAGTCGGTGCCGCCCAGGGGATTCACGTGGTCCGCGAGGGCCTTCGGCCGTCCGTTCCGGGGGGCCGGCGACACCGCCAGCACCAAGCCCAGGACGAGCGCTACGGAGGAGAGGGGCAGCATGGGCTTGTCAGACCTCCTTGCTCAGCCAGCGGGCGAGGGCGGCGAGCCCGGCCCCGACGAGGCCGCCGCGCGCCGTGTCGACGTGCCACCCGGGCTCGCGCTCGAACGCGGCGAAGGCCTGCTCGACCTCTCGCCGCGCCTTCAGCACCTGGAGCGGCAGCGTCGGGTCGACCGGCCGGTTCGGGTCGGCGGCCTTCTGAAGCTGCGCGACGAGAGCGCCCGCCTGCCTGAGGTCGAGCATCGACAGCGGCGATCCGCAGTGCGGACAGGCGGACCCGCGGGCGAGGTCGATCGGCGCGCCGCAGTTCGAGCAGCCGACCGACTGGACGTTGCGCTTGAGCTCCTCCACCTGCTCCTTCGACAGCGGGCGCAGGAAGTCCTTCTCGCGCAGGAAGTCGAAGAACGTGATCAGCCGGCCGTGGCCGGCCTCGCAGCGGCGGTACTGGAAGGCCGTGTTGCGCTGGCGGTCGTGGCTCAGCTTCAGGCCCTTGCCGCAGCGCGGGCAGTCGAGCGCGTCGGCGAGGGGGGCGCGCGCCGCGCCCGCCTTCTCGCCGATGGTGCGGAAGAGCGTCAGCGTCGCGCCGGGGCTCAACTGCAGGCTCTCGCCCTGGTCGAACCAGATCACCTGGCACGCTGCGCAGAGGTCGATGTCGACCACCCCGCCGAGCCGCGCCTCGAGGCGCGTCGGACTCATGGGCGCGTGGCAGCCGGGGCACGTCAGGGGAGAGGTCACCGCGAAGCTCCGCCGCGTAGTCTAGCGCCGAGCGGGCCGGGCCCTCCGCCCGGCCCGTGGGCTAGGATTGCCGGCGTGGCCGTCCCGGCGCGAAGACGAGCCGTGCACCCGGATCTGTGGTTCTCCTACGGGTCGGCGGCCGTCCTCGCCGGGGTTCTCGCGTCGGCGGCGCTCGGCCTCGTCGGCCTTTCCCTGGTGGCGGCCGTGAGGGAAGGCGCGCGCTGGGCGCTGCTCGTGCCGCACCTGCTCTGCGGGGCCGTGCTCGGCCTCGCAGCCTCCCCGTTCCTGCGCGCCCTGGGCTGGTACCGCCGCTCCACCGCCCTGCTCGAGACCGTGCCGGCCCAGCCGATGTACCTCCGCATGGTCACGAACTCGCGTGGCGGGCTGTTCCTCGAGCTGCACGGCCTGGTCGATCCCCGCCTGCACGCCACGCCACGCCTGCGTTTCCAGGCACAGGTCCCGTCGTGGGACGTGGCGCGGCTCGAAGGCGCGCGTGTCGAGGTGCACGCCGACCAGGACCCGAGCGGGCCCGTCGTGGTGAGGACGCCCCTCGGGAACCTCTGGGCCGCCCCCCTGTCGCGCCGGCTGAACTACCTCGAGGGCCGCTTGCGGTGAGACCGTCCTACCAGATCTTGCAGCGGTTCTCCCGGACCATCGGCTGGCCCGCCTTGCAGGCGAAGGCCTGCTGGAACTCGACGAGGTTCGAGACGATGCCGTTGATCCGGTACTTGCCGGGTGAGTGGGGGTCGGTCGCCGCGCTGACGCGCAGGTTCTCGGGCCGGTTGTTCTCGCAGGCCCACTGCCCGAAGCCGATGAAGAAGCGCTGCTCGGGCGTGAAGCCGTCGACGGCGCCGAGCTTCTGGCCCGCGATCGCCTTCTTCCAGGCCAGGTAGGCGAGCAGCGTGCCGCCGAGGTCGGCGACGTCCTCTCCCGAGGTGAGCTGGCTGTTGATCTTGATGTCGTCCACCACCACGTACTGGGCGTACTGCTCCTGGACGCACTTGAGCCGCTCGTCGAAGCCCGCCGCGTCCTGCTTCGTCCACCAGTCCTTCAGGTTGCCCTGCGCGTCGAACTGCCGTCCCTGGTCGTCGAAGCCGTGGGTCAGCTCGTGGCCGACGGTCGAGCCCGTGTTGCCGTAGTTGGGTGCGTCGTCGAGCTTCGCGTCGTAGAGCGGGGGCTGCAGGACGCCGGCGGGGAAGTTGATGTCGTTCATCTGCGGGTTGTAGTAGGCGTTGACCGTGGGCGGCGTCATGCCCCACTCCCCGCGGTCCACCGGCTTGCCGATCTTCGCGAGCTGCCGGCGTGACTCGAACACGGTGGCCCGGCTGACGTTGCCCAGGAAGTCGCCGCGCGCCACGTCGAGCGCCGAGTAGTCGCGCCAGGCGTCCGGGTAGCCCACCTTGTTGACGATGGTGCCGAGCTTCTCGAGCGCCCGCCGCTTCGTCTCGGCGCTCATCCAGGGCAGCGCGCCCACCTCCTCGGCCATCGCCTCTTCCACGTACCTCGTCATCTCCACCGTCTTCGCCTTCGTCGCGGCGGAGAAGGTCTTCGCCACGAAGACCTGGCCCAGCGCCTCGCCGAGGTCGCGGTCCACGAAGCGCACGCACTTCTTCCAGCGCGGCTGCTCCTCGTTCACGCCCCGCAGCGTGCGGCGGTAGAAATCGAAGTCCGCCGAGACGAAGGCCCTCGAGAGGTACGGGGCGCGGGCGGAGACGAGGTGCCAGCGCAGGTAGGTCTTCCAGGTGTCGAGGCTCTCGGCGCCGATCAGGCGGTCGAGCTCCTGGAAGAACGCCGGCTCGGTGACGTTGGCGACCTTCACCTCGCCGATGCCCTGCTCGCGCAGGTAGGCGTCCCAGTCGAAGCCGGGCGTGAGCGCCTTCAGCGCGGCGCGGTCCGTGCGGTGCAGCAGCTTGTAGGGATCGCGGCGCTCCACGCGGGTCAAGGAGGCCTTCGCGAGCGCCGTCTCGAGCGCCATCACCGCCCGGGCGCCCGCCGCCGCCCTTGCCGCGGTCTCGCCCGAGAGCTCGAGCATGCGCTGCACGTGGGCCAGGTACTTCGCGCGGATCTCCTCCGACTTGGCGTCGGTCTTCGTGTAGTAGTCGCGGTCGGGCAGGCCCAGCCCGCCCGCCTCGGCGAAGGCGATCACCTGCGTCGAGTCCTCGAAGTCCTGGTTCGAGCCGAAGCCGAAGCCGAGGCCGCTGCCGAAGACGGTGAGGTGCTTGCGGCCGAGGTAGGAGGCCAGCTCGCCCTTCGAGGCGAGCCTCGCGATCTCGTCGAGCTCCGCGGCGAGCGGGGCCGCCCCCGCCTTCTCGATGGCGGGCTCGTCCATGCACGCGGCGAAGTAGTCGCCGATCTTCTGCTCGGAGGCGCTGCGGCCCGGCCTCGGCCGACCGGCCTCGTCGAGCAGGCCCCACAGGAACTGCTGGTTCTCGTCGCCCACCTTGCCGTAGACGCTCCAGCTCGCCTGGTCGGCCGGGATCGGGTTCGCCTTCATCCAGCCCCCGCACACGTACTGGTAGAAGTCGACGCAGGGGTCGGCGCTCCTGTCCATCGACGGCAGGTCGAGGCTGGGCGTGTAGGGCAGCGCGGTCAGCGGCCGCTTGGCCGGGGCCGTCGTCTGTGCGGCGAGCGGGACGCAGAGCGCGAGCAGGGCAGCGGCGAGTGTCGGTGGGCGCATCGTTTCTCCGTGGACTCTGTCGCCGCTCCCAGGGTCGCAGAAGAGGCTACGGGTGGATGGCCGAGATGGACCAAGATGCAGGCCTCGACGAGGCCCTGGCGGCGTGGCTTCGCCGTTGGCTGAGAGCAGCTCATCTCCTGGCGCTGCCGCTCTGCCTGGGCCTGGGCCTGTGGCTCTGCGGGACCGACCTCGGCTGGTCCGACTCCCTGTGGCTGACACAGCCAGGGCCGTCGCTGCTCGCGTACGTCACGACCTGGTACACGGGCCTGAACGGTCGTCTCGCGCAGGCGATCGTCGCCGGCCTTGCCCGGCTTCCGTTCTCGTTCTCGGCCAGCCCCGAGAGCTTCCCCTTCTGGGTCTTCTCGGGCCTGTCCTTCTATTGCGCGCTCATGACGCCCGTCCTGGTCGGCACCTCCGTCGCCCAGGCCGTCCGAAGCAGGCCACGGGGAGCCGTCGTGGCACTGCTTCTCCTTGCCGTGTGGTCGACGAACCCCGTTCTCTTCGAGAACGTCACGTATCACCACTTCGCCATCTTCATCGACTACCTCCTGCCGACGTTTCTCGCCGCGCTGTGGTTCCGTCACGCACACGAGCTGGCCCGTGGCAGGCTGTCGCGTCGAGGGCTGGCACTCCACGCGCTCGGCTACTT
>JBGASI010000126.1:0-9973 GCA_044229815.1 Vicinamibacteria bacterium
GTGAGTGCTTGGTGGGCGTGGCGCGCCTCGGCGGCGACGCCCGCTGCGTGGCGGGCGAGGATGACGAAGAACGCCACCGCCGTCCGCGGCAGGCCAAAGCCCTGGAGGCCGGCGAGGATACCGCTCCAGCTCGCGACGGCCCCGAGCACGACGGTCGCGGCGGAGACGGCCAGCCCGCGCAGGGTCACGTCGAGGACGGGGCCGGGGGCGAGCGGCAGGAAGAGGAGCAGGCCGGCGAGGCCGGCACCGAGGGGCATGAGGCGCAGCGCGAGAGCCCGCGGCCGCACGCCGGCGAAGAGCGCCTCCAGGGCGAGCGCGAAGAGCGCGAGGAGCGCGCCGCGCCCCGAGGCGAGGCCGGCCGCGCCGGCCGCGATCGAGACGGCGAGGGCCGTCCGCGGGTCGGGCCTCATTCGCCGGACGGCCGTCGCGTGAGGAGCATGTAGGCGTCTTCGTCTTCCTCGGCCCGTTCGACCAGGAGGCCCGCGGCGATGAAGAGATCGGCCAACTGGGTCACCGGCGGCAGGACGTCCTGGCGGATCGGAGGCGGGCCGCCCCCATGAACCACGGCCAGACGCTCGCGGCCGATGTCGTGCCACACCAGGGCGAGCCCTCCCCTGCGCAGCCAGCGGGCGATCTCCCGCGCAGTCGCCGCTGCGTCGGCGAAGTGCGGGAACGCGTTGAAGCACAGGACGAGGTCGGCGCTCCCGTCGGGCAGAGCGGTGTCGAGCACGTCGCGGCAGAGCCAGTGAATCCGGTCGGAAACGTGCCGCGCTCTCGCGAGCGCCAGCATCTCCGCCGAGAAGTCGACCGCCACGACGCGGCCGTCGCCGATGCGCGGCAGCACGTGCTCTTCGAGGAGGCCGGTGCCGCAGCCGAGGTCCACGACGCAGCGGCCCTCGAGCGGTCCGACGAGCGCCAGCCCGCGCTCGACGTCGGGTGCACAGGCTTGCGCTGGCCTGAGCGAGTCCCAGCGCGGGGCGAGCTCGTCGAAGAAGCGGCGCTTCTCGGCGGGCGTGACGCTCATGCGGTCCTCCTCGTCGCGTGCAGCAGCCGCACGGTGCTCGGGACGGCGACGAGGGCCAGGATCATCCCGGGCCAGCCGGCGAGGAGCGACGCGATCGTCATCACGCCGGCAGGCAGCTTCAGCCACAGCGCGGTCCCGTAGACGAGAGCGGCGTACGAGAGGCGGCCGATCACGAGGACGATGGCGACGATCGCCCAGGGCGGCAGCGCCCGCCGGCGATGAAGGAGCGAGGCGAGACCGGCCAGCAGGGCGAGCTCGACCGCCATCCAGGGCGCGACCGGCGGGAAGAAGGGCGGCATGCCGGTGGCCGCGGCCGAGACGAGCGGCGTGGCCAGGGCTGCGGCCGCGGCCGTGCGCGGCCGCAGCACGAAGGCCCCGGCCAGCAGCGGCAGGTACATGGGCAGGAACACGTGGCCCAGTCGCAGCGCGTGGAAGATCCACGGCAGCGAGAGCCCGGCCGCGGTCACGAGCGCTGCGCGCGAGATCTCGCGCAGGTCGAGGACCGCCTCGCCCCCTGGCTCGGACGCCTGCGCGCTCAACTCAGAAGCCCCAGGCGACGCCGCCCGTCACCGACGTGCCCGGCATCGGGTAGCCGGGGCGGTACTGGTAGCGGCCGTCGGTCAGGTTCTCGCCGGCCAGGTAGAGCTCGGCGCCGCGAGCCTTCGCCCCCAGGCGCCAGCCGATGCGGCCGTTGAGCAGCAAGTACGGCTCGACCGGTTGCACCGGGGCGGGGAAGCGCAGGTTGCCCACCCAGGTCTCGCCGACGCGCTGCGCGTCGAGCGACGCGCGCAGCCGCCCTCTCGCGTAGACCGCCCCCGCGACCCAGGTCGTTCCCGGAGCGTAGGGGATCTCGGCGGGCCTCGTGTCCATGACGGTCACGCCCGCCATGAGGCTGAGGCCCGCCACGGGCTCGGCCGTGAACGACCCCTCCACGCCGGATGCCCGGTAGCTGCCGGTGTTCGCGAAGGACGGCGGGGGAGGAGGCGGCGCCACGAAGCGCAGCGCGTCGCGGACGTCGTCGCGGAACAGGACGACGTCCACGCGCGCCCGCTTGCCGAAGGAGTACGCATAGCCGAGCTCCCAGTGGTCCATCCGCTCGGGCGCGAGCGAGCGCCACTGCTCGCCGCGGCCGTAGCCCTGGTAGAACACCGCCGCCCAGACGCCGGGCAGGTTGAAGGCGCGGGCCCAACGCAGGTGTGCCTGGCCGAAGCCGCCCGTCACGCTGAGCCCGGCCTGGCCGCCCCACTGCCCGCCGAAGTCCTGGCTGTCGGTGTAGCGCACGCCGGCCGAGGGCGTGAGCCTCACCCGCTCTCCGAAGCTGTGCTGGTAGCCGGCGTAGCCCGCGGTGTTTCGGAAGCGGAAGTCACCGAGCGGTTTCGGCCCGAGCGGCCGCTCCTCGCGCGATTTTCCGCCGTAGGAGTCGACGTCGAGTCCCACGGTAATCTCGCCGCGGCCGAGGACGGCGAGGCGCTCCTGCGCCTTCAGCCCGTAGTTCCTCCAGTCGGTGAGCGTCGAGAAGCCCTCGGCCTTGGCGCCGTCCCACTGCAGCCAGTCGATGGCGCCGTCGTCGTAGTAGAGCTTCAGGAAGCCGGCCTTCCCGCCGTGGCGGCGCGTCAGGGTCAGGATCGCCATGCCGTCGGAGGACTGGAAGAGCGGCGTCACCGGCGGGGCCGCGGCACCCGCGACGCCGGGATCGTGAGCGCGGCCGTCCGAGAGGTCCATGGTGAGCGAGAGATCCCAGCCCGGGGCGAGCTCGAAGCCCGCCCGCGAGAAGAGCGCTCGCGTCCGCCCGTCCGCGTTCTCCCGGTGCCCCTCGCTGTGGCGGTGGCTCGCCGAGACGACCCAGTCGAAGCGACCCTCGCGGCCCTCCTGGAAGAGCGTGAACGCGCTCGTGTCGAAGCTGCCGTAGGCGGCGCTGACGCGCGCGCCCAGGCCGGGCGGCGAGCGGCGGCGGGACACGAGGTCGACCGTGGCGAAGGCCATGTTGCCGAGCAGCACCGGCTGCGCGCCCATGTACACGTCCACCTGCTGTACGAGGTCCACCGAGAGAAGGTCGAGGAGAGGATGTGTCCAGACCCCGACGAACTTCGGGACCCCGTCGACCATCGTCGAGATCTCGGCTCCAGGCCGGCCGGCGCCCTGCCCCCGCACGAACACCGCGCCGCCGTCGCCGCCCCCGTAGCTGCCGATCGGGTTGTAGCGCGAGATGGCGAGGCCAGGCACCCGCCGGAGCGCCGAGGCGACGTCCTGGGCGTTCAGGTCCTCGATCTGCGCCCGGCCGACCGTGCTGATCGTCCCGGCCTGCGCGTCCACGCGGATGCCCTCGAGGATCGGGGTGGCGGTGACGGTGACCTCTTCCTGCACCCGGGGCGGAGCTTGCTTGGCGCCGGCCAGGGCCCCTGCCGCCGCCGGGGGGGCAGGGTTTGCCGGGATCTGCGGCGTCGCGGCGAAGCCCACGCCCGGCTTGGCGAGCGAGAGGCAAAGCGCGACGGCGGGCATCATTCGTGTCATGTCCACTTCTCCTCAGCTCGCCGCCTCGAGACGAACAGGGCCTTGGTATTACGAACCGTGTGATTTTCCTACCCGCGAGCTCGCCCGGCAATGGGCCGGCTCCTGGGTCCTTTGATCCAGCCGGCCGAGGCTTGGGTGCGGCGAGCCGGCGCCGACCAGGGAGGCCGCGACAACATGCCGCACCCGGCTGCCCCTGCCCGTCCGCTAGGCTCTCGGGTACACGTTCCACTGCCGGAATCGACGGAGTACCTCCTCGAAAGGACGCTTTGATGAAGCCGCTTCGATTCGCCCTCCAGCCATTCCTTCTCGCGCTCGCGTGCCTGAGCGCCGGCGCGCAGGGTTCTCCCGCCACCGGCCGCCTCGTCGGTGTGGTGAGGGACGTCACTGGCGCCGTCGTGCCGGGGGGCACGATCCAGATCCGCGGCCTCGACGTGAAAGAGGTCCGCTCGACGGTCAGCGACTCGCAGGGGCGCTACGCCTTCGACGCGCTGCCGCCGGGGCGCTACAGCGTTTCGGCCCGCGCCGCCGGGTTCGAGAAGGCGGTGGCCGGCGGTCTCGCGGTGGCCGCGAACGCCGAGCTCGCCGCGGACTTCACGCTGAACGTCGCCCGCAGGCTCGCCTTCGTGGAGGTGACGGCGCCCGCCGGGGCTCGGCCGCTCGCCCTCGAGACGGACCCGCGCACCGCGCGCCAGCCGATCCCGGCCCACGACGGGGCCGACTACCTCAAGACGGTCCCCGGCTTCTCGGTGATCCGAAAAGGCGGCAGCGACGGCGACCCGGTGCTGCGCGGCATGGCGGGCTCACGCCTCGGCGTCCTGCTCGACGGCGAGAACATCCTGGGCGGCTGCGGCAACCGCATGGATCCGCCGACCGCCTACGCCTTCCCGGAGGCCTACGACCGCATCACGGTGCTCAAGGGCCCGCAGACCGTGCTCCACGGCCCCGGCAACTCGGCGGGGGTCGTGCTGTTCGAGCGGGAGCGGGAGCGATACGCCGAACCGGGCGTCCACGCCTACGCCTCGCCGACGTTTGGCAGCTTCGGTCGCAACGACCAGGTGGCCGACCTCAGGGCGGGCGTGCGCCAGGGCTACGTGCAGGCGTCGGCCACCCGCTCGACGATGGACGACTTCGAGGACGGCCGCGGCCAGGCCGTCCACTCGCGCTACGAGCGCTGGAGCGCCAACGGCGCCGTGGGTTGGACGCCTGACGAGGCGACGCGGGTCGAGCTGTCCGGAGCACGCAGCGACGGCGAGGCCGCCTACGCCGATCGCATGATGGACGGCGTCAAGTTCTCCCGCGAGAACCTCGGTCTGCGCCTCGAGCGGCGGAACATCTCGCGGACCTTGCGGGACCTCGAGGGCCAGCTCTACTACAACTACGTCGACCACGTGATGGACAACTACGGCCTGCGCCCGTTCATGCCATCGATGATGATGCCCAACCCGTCGGTTTCGAACCCCAACCGGCGTACCGTCGGCGGACGGGTTTCCGCCAATCTCGAGCTCGGGGCCAGCACGAAGGCGACCCTGGGCGGCGACTGGCAGGACAACCGTCACACGGTCCGCAGCTCGTCGAACCAGACGACCGATCCCTTCGAGGCCCACGACAGGATGCGCGACGCGGGGTTCGGGAACGTCGGAGCCTTCGCGGAACTGACACGAGGAGCGGGATCGAAGGGGCGCATCGTCGCGGGCGCGCGCGTCGACTGGTGGACGGGCCATGACGACCGGCAGAGCCTGACGGTCGGCATGGGCATGGGGTCGGCGACGACCAACCCGACGGCCGCCATGCGCCGTCGCGAGACTCTGCCCAGCGGGTTCGCCCGCTACGAGCGGGAGGCCGGACGGTCGACGACCCTCTACGCGGGTGTCGGCCACGCGGAGCGAGCACCCGACTATTGGGAGCTGATCAGCAAGGAGAGCGCCGCTTCACTCAGCGCCTTCGACACCCGGCCGGAGAAGACGACCCAGCTCGACGCGGGGGTTCTGTACCGCAGCGGTTCGGTGTCGGGCTCGGCCTCGCTGTTCGTCAACGCCATCTCGGACTTCATCCTCATCGAGAGCAACTTCGAGAAGAGCTCCGGCACGATGGGCGGCAGCACCATGGGCGGGATGCCCGGGATGAGCAAGCGCATGGCGACGATCACGCGAAACGTCGACGCTTCGTCCTTGGGCGGCGAGTTCACATTCGCCTGGCAGGCGACGAAGAACCTCAAGGTCGACACCAGCCTCGCGTACGTGCGCGGACGGAACAAGACGGACGGCCTGCCGCTCGCGCAGCTGCCGCCGCTCGAGGGTCGGATTGGCGTGCAGTACGTGACGGATCGGCTGTCGATCGGCGCGCTCACCCGCCTCGTGGCCGCCCAGGATCGCTTCGCGGTCAACCAGGGCAACATCGTGGGCCAGGACCTCGGCCCGACGGCGAGCTTCGGCGTGTTCTCCTTGAACGCCGCCTGGCGGGTGACACGCGGGGTTGCGCTCACCGCCGGCGCCGACAACCTGTTCGACACGACCTACGCCGAGTTCATCAGCCGCAACGGCTCGATGGTGCCCGGCTTCACCACCACCACCCGCGTCAACGAGCCGGGCCGCACGCTCTGGATCAAACTCGCCCTGCGCTACTGAATCGGCCCTTCGGGCGTCAGGACGCGGAAGCGCTGCCGGTCCGGGCTACACTCGTGGTCATGGCCCCGCCCACGGCATCTGAAGCTCGCCGGCGCCTGCGGGACAGCTACGCTCTCGATTTGCTTTGGGGAGAGACCATGGGTCTGCCGCCCGGCGACACGAAAGAGGGCGCGCTGCGGCGAGTGATCTCGGTGCTGCAGGCGACGCACACCGCCTACGCGCTGATCGGAGGGGTGGCGCTTCAGCTACACAGCGAGGAACCGCGAACCACCCTCGACATCGACCTGGCCGTCCCGACATTCTCCGACATTCCCGTCGAGGCCCTGGAATCGGCCGGATTCGAGCACGAGCAGCGTTTCGCTCACAGCGACAATTGGCGGGCCCCCGGCTCGGAGCCGCGGCCACGCCGCACCGCGGTCCAGTTCTCCGCTGAAGACGTGGGGATCGTCGCAGCCGTCGAGCACGCGCGCAGCGTGGAGATCGACGGGCTGACGCTGCGTGTCGCGATTCCAGCCGACCTGGTGGTGTTGAAGCTCGCCGCCGCCGAGGAGCCCCGGCGACGCGCCAAGAAGCGGCGCCAGGACTTCCTGGACATCCTCACGCTGGTCGAGGACCATCCTGAGGCCGCCGCCGCCGCTCCGGATCTGAAGGAGCGCCTGGAACGGCTGCGCGGCGTCCTCCTGACCATCCCGTGACGACCCGCTGAGCCGACACGTCGTCTTTTCGCCGGCTGGGGCTGCGACAATCGACCGCATTCCCCCCCATGACGGATAGCTGGTACTTTGCGCCAGGGAGGCAGTGTCCTTTGGCCAACGTACGACGAGCCGCGGGCGACTCCGTCGTCATGGTTTCCTCCGTGGAGTGGAGGCAGATCCAGGACGAGGTGAACACGGCGGGCTTGTGCCCCAGGAGGCGCCTCTCGGTGGACGCGGAGCAGTCCGGCAGTTCTGCGGCCGACGCGTCCATCGTCATGGTCCCCTCCGAAGCGTGGAGGGAAATCCAGGACGAGCTGCGGCCGCCCCGAGAGACGGCGTAATACACGGGACACGACCCCGCGCAGTCCCGCGCAGGGTCTGGATCCGGACGAGGGTGCGACAACATGCCGCACTCCGCGGCTGCCGGCTCTGCCGGTTCGTCCGCTACGCTGGGCCATCGCAATCGGATCCAACCGACAAGGAGTGTCTCCTGACCTTCGCCCTGCGCTCACGCATCGCTCTACGGCAGCAGCCTCACCGCCAACGTGGCCTACGAGCTCACGTCCACGTCGGCCGCGGCCTCGTCCTGCGGGCCAGCGCGCAGGTCCCGACGATCAAGAGCCTCAACGGCTACCAGAAGGAGCGGGTGGTCGCGAACGTGGGCCTGACGTACCTCTTCACTCGCTGAGCGCAGCTCCCGCGGGGCGCTTCACCTGAGAGAATGCGTCGTGGCCCCGGAGAGACAGGCCGACCACAGGGCCGAGATCAGCCTGGACTGGTTGATCCGGCTGCGCTGGGGTGCCCTCGCCGGCCAGGTGGCGACGCTCGCCGCGGCCTGGGGCGTGTTCCACGCCCCGCTGCCGCTCCCGCGGGTCGCCGGCCTCGTGCTGGCCCTCTTCGCCAGCAACCTGCTGCTGGCTGGCGTCCGCCGCGCCGTGGCGTCGCCGCGGGCCCTGTGCGGGGCCGCGCTCACGCTGGACACGCTGTTGCTGACCGGTCTGCTGCACGCGACCGGCGGCGCCTCCAACCCGTTCAGCGTGCTCTACCTGGTGTACATCACCCTGGCCGCCGTCGTGCTCGGGGCGCGCTGGACCTGGTTCCTGGCAGCCCTGTCGGTGGGCTGCTATGGCCTGCTCTTCGCGACGCACATCCCGCTCGAGCACGTCGGCCACATGGCGCCGGAGATGCAGCTGCACCTGCAGGGCATGTGGGTGGCCTTCTGTGTCGCCGCCGTTCTCACGGCCTACTTCGTCGTCCAGATGTCGACGGCGATCGAGCGGCGGGATGCCGAGATGTCGTCGATGCGCGACCGCGCCGCTCGCAGTGAGCGCCTCGCTTCGGTGACGACGCTCGCGGCCGGCGCGGCGCACGAACTCGGGACGCCTCTCGCCACGATCGCCGTTGCCGCCTCGGAGCTGGAGCAAGCGATCCGCGCGCTGCCGGGGGAGCAGGCGGCCGCGCTGGTCGAAGACGCCACGCTCATCCGCTCGGAGGTCGAACGCTGCCGGGCGATCCTGAACAGGCTGGGTGCCCAGGTCGGCCAGACTCCCGGCGAGGCGCCGGTCGAGCTCGACGCGGCAGGGTTGCTCGCCGCCGCCGTGCACTCCATCCCGGGGCGCGAGCGTGCCCGGATCAGGACGTCGGTCCTGGGAGACGCCGCCGTCCGGGCTCCGCGCGGCGCGCTCCTGCAGGTGGTGCTGAACCTGCTGCGCAACGCGCTCGAAGCCGGCGCCGGCGATGTCGAGCTGAGCGTCGAAACGAGCCCGGAGGGCCTGCGGGTCGTGGTGCGGGACGCGGGGCCCGGCATCCCGCCCGAGTTGCTCAGCCGCGTGGGTGAGCCGTTCTTCTCGACCAAGGCGCCGGGTGCCGGCCTAGGCCTGGGTGTCTTCATCGCCCGCTCGCTCTGCGAGCAGATGAGCGGGCGGCTCACCCTGGAGTCGAGCCCGGGCCGAGGCACGACGGCGCGCGTCGAGGTCCCGGGGGAGGGGCTGCGAGCGGTGAAGCATGACGGCTGAGCCTCGGCCGGGGCGGCTGCTGCTGATCGTGGAGGACGACGACGTCCTGCGCACACGCCTGGCGCGCGCGCTTCGGCAGCGCGGCTTCGAGGTGCGGGAGGCGGCCGACATGGCCAGCGCGACGCGAGCGGCCCGCGCCGAGCCGCCGAGCCACGCCCTCGTGGACCTGCGGCTGCCGGACGCCCCGGGCCTCGAGGTGGTTCGGGCTCTCGTCGCCGCCGTTCCTCGCGTGGCCGTGGTCGTCCTCACGGGCTACGGCAGCATTGCCACGGCGCTCGAGGCGGTCCGGCTGGGCGCGCGCCACTACCTCACGAAACCCGTCGACGCCGACGAGATCGTCGCCGCATTCGACCACGAGCAGCCGGACGCGATCCGCTCGCCGGCCACGGTCCCGAGCCTGGCTCGCGTGGAGTGGGAGCACATCAACCGGGTGCTCAGCGACTGCGGCGGGAACATCTCCGAGGCGGCGCGGGTCCTCGGCATCCACCGGCGATCCCTGCAGCGCAAGCTCGCGAAGTTCCCCTCGTCGCGCTGACCGGACGAGGACGACCGCCTCCCGCGGTAAGCTGTCGCGTCCCTCGCCCGGAGGCCCGTACGCCCAGCCCGAGACGGCTCGACCGCCGCGCCCTGTTCCGCTCGCTCGTGCCCCCCGAGCCGGCCGGCGGGCACTGGCTCCGCGTCTCGCGCCCGGCGATGGCCTGCCGCTTCGAGGTGCTCCTCGACTCCGACGACGCGCGTTTCGTCGAGGCCGCGCGCGGCGCGCTCGACGAGGTCGACGCGATCGAGGAGGCGCTCAGCTGGTTCCGCGCCACGAGCGAGCTGCAGCGCGTGAACCGCGAAGCGGGGGCCGGCCCGGCGGCGGCGAGCGCGGAGCTGTTCGCGCTGCTCGAGCTGTGCGCCGCCCTGCACCGGCTCACGGGCGGCGCCTTCGACCCGACCAGCACGCCGCTCAGCCGCGCCTGGGGCTTCCTGGCGCGCGAGGGTCGCCTGCCGGGGGCGGGGGAGCTCGAGGCGGCGCGCGCCAGCGTCGGCTTCCAGCACGTCCGGCTCGACGCGCGCGCGCGCTCGGTCCGCTTCGACCGTCCCGGCCTCGAGCTGAACCTC
>JBGASI010000684.1:0-2156 GCA_044229815.1 Vicinamibacteria bacterium
CTGCCCGGCGGAGGCGGGCGCGCGCGCCGACACCGGGGGGTGCTCGGGCGTCGCCGGCCGCGTGGCCCGTCGGGTGGACTGCGCCCTGAAGCTCCGCGGCATGACGGCGCGCGCCGACGAGGCGAGCCTCGGCGTCACGATCCGCTCGGTGGCGGCCGCCTCGAAGCTCGTGCCCCAGTGGGCGACCCTGGACGCCCGGGCGCTGGCGCGCGGCAAGCTCCTGCCCATCCGCGTGCAGCGGCTGCGCTGGGCGCGCGGCTCGACGGCGCCGGTGGAGTGGCGCGCCACGAACCTGCCGGCGGCGCCGCGGGCGCTGGCCGCGCTCGGACGGGCGCTCGCGCGCACGGGGCTACGCTGCCAGGGCGGGCAGTGCGAAGGCGGAGACGGGACGCTGGACGTAGACTGGTGCGCCGGCACGACCGCCGCGCAGGCACCGACCAAGGAATCGCCACCGCCGCCACGAGGCCGTGACGGCGGGACGCCCTCTCCACTCAGGAAGAGGAACTGACGGGCGGATCAGACGATCGTGAAGAGGAAGCCGGCGATCACCATCCAGACGCCGACGCCGATCGCGATCAAGCCGAGCAGGCCCTGGTAGGGGGCGAGCTTCGTGATCGTCAGGTCCATCTTCTCCTGGGCCGTCGGGTTCTTGATGAACGTCTTGAGGACGCCCACGCCCAGCAGCAAGCCCAGGGCGAGCTGGAGGATCGAGTCCACCAGGAACGTGATCCAGTAGATCGGAGCGTAGGCCATCCACCCGAGGTTCAGCACCGAGGAGATGACGCCCCACACGCCCCAGAGGGCGGACACTGCACCGATCCATCCCTGATACGGCGCCAGCTTGCCGATCAGCTCCTTGGCCTCCGGCTTGCGGGCGATGATCAGGTTCGCTGCTCCGAGGATCCCCAGCACGGCCAGCCAGATGCCATTCACGAGTCCCATGATTCCCTCCTGCTTCGTTCCGAGACCGGGAGGTTAACGCGGGGTGCGGACCGGCGTCAAAGACTGACGGCGCCGAACTTTCGGCACGCGCCCTACTTCGCGGCCGGCGCGGTCGGGAAGGCGACGTCCAGGAAGGCACGGTTGGCCTGCAGGGCGGTGCGCTGCAGGTAGAAGGCGAGCCCACGCTCGCCGCCGAGCTCCTCGCCGCCGCCGGCACGACCCGGGCCGCCATGCACGAGCATCGGCAGGACCATCCCGGGCTGGGTGGCGGCCTCGGCGACCTTCGCGCTGCCGATGTGCAGGCGCCCGTGGTACGGCGCGAGCGCGAGGACGGCCTCCTCCGTGAAGGCGCGGTCGTCCGAGTACAGCGACGACACGAGGCCGCCTTCGCCGCGGCGGACGAGCGCGGACAGCGCCGCCGTGTCGGTGTAGGGCATCAGGGTCGCGACCGGGCCGAAGACCTCGTGGGCATGGACGGCGTCGGCCTCGGCGGGCCGCTCGGTGACGAGGAGCAGCGGCGCATGGAAGAAGCCCTTGCCGGCCGGGACGCCCGTCGGCTCGAGGCGCTCGCGCGTCCAGGCCACGGAGGCCTGCTGGCGGAGGCGCTCGACACCGGCGCGGACGTCGCGGAGCTGGCTCGCGGTCGCGAGCGGGCCCATCGTCACCGCGGCGTCGGCGGGGTTACCGACGCGGACATCGTCGAGCTGCGCAGCGAGATCCTCGCGGACGGCGGCGAGCTGGGCCGGCGGCACGAACACGCGGCGGATGGCGGTGCACTTCTGCCCCGTCTTCTGGGTCATGTCGCGGACGACGGCGGCGATGAAGGCGTTCCAGGTGTCCGAGCCGCGCTCGGCGTCCGGGCCGAGGATCGCGGAGTTCAGGCTGTCGGCCTCCACGTTCACGCGCACGGAGCCGCGGATCACCGCGCGGTGCGCGCGCAGCGTCTGGCCGGTGTCGCTCGAGCCCGTGAAGGCGAGGACGTCCTGGCCGCCGAGGTGGTCGAGCAGGTCGCCGACGCTGCCGGCGAGGAAGGTCAAGGCGCCCTCGGGTAGGATGCCGGCCTCGACCGCGAGCTCGACGATGCGGTGCGCGACGAGCGCGGTGCTCGTGGCGGGCTTGGTCACGACGGGCACGCCGGCGAGCAGCGCGACCGCGGCCTTCTCGGCGAGGCCCCAGGCCGGGAAGTTGTAGGCGTTGACGTGCACGGCCACGCC
>JBGASI010000127.1:0-9891 GCA_044229815.1 Vicinamibacteria bacterium
TGAGCTTGTCGCTCGGGGCCGTCACGCCCGGGCCGCCCAGCACGTGCCGCGGCACGATCGTGAATCCCGCCGTGACGGCGGCCGCGCTCGCGAGGAAGCTCCTGCGGGGCAGCGTGCGGCTGTTCTTGGGGTCGGCATCGTCGGGGTGTTTCATCGAGATCTCCTGAACCTCTTCCTGTTGCGCAGCGCCATCCGGGTGGCGAGCGACGCGAGGCGCGCCGGCAGGCGAGACGGAGATTAGCCCCCGCTTCGGCGCGGTGTCAAAGGGCTCGTGGCGGCGCGCTCGCTCCCCCTCCAGCGAAGCCGGAACGGCACGGCCTGCGACAGCGGGCTCGTCAGGGTGACGCACACGATGCCGGCCGCGTCGACCGCGGCGCGGCAGCTCGCGCCGGCCTCGGCGACGGCGGCGAGGAAGCGGAAGCCGCGGGGCGTGCGGAAGCGCAACGTGAGCGGCGAGCCCCGCACCGCCTTCACGGAGCCGCTCAACGTCCCGGCGGAGGCGTCCCACGCCAGCCCGTCGAGCTCCACCGCCCCCTGGGTCACGTGGCGGTCGCTGCTGAGGAACTGCGGGTGGGCGGCCGCCCGGTGAACCGCCAGCAGCCGCACGCCGTGCCCGGGCACCGGCATCTCGAAGCGGCGCTGGTGGACGCCCTGGAAGGCGCCGGTCCAGAACTCGTCGAGGGCGTAGCTCGCGTCGCCGGCGAGACCGAGCTCCGCGAAGTCGAAGCCGACGACCGCGCCCTTGGCGTCCCAGTTGAAGAGGGCCACCACGTCCCAGTCCGCGAACGGGCGGCGGATCTTCAGGTCCCAGACCGGCAGCATGTCGAAGCTCGGGAAGAGATCGAGCGGGCGCACGCCGCAGACGGGCAGCGCCTGCTGGAGGAGCCGCATCCGCTGCGGCGCGAGACGCGCCAGCTTGTCGCCCGAGAACATCATCTGCCCGGGGAGCGCCACCACGGTCGTGGCGAGGCGGGCCTGCTCGAGGCCGAGGTAGTCGCCGACCAGCAGCGTGTCGGGGTCCGCGAAGAACACGATGTTGTGGGCGAAGACCTGGTTCAGCGTGCAGCGCGCCTGGCTGAGCAGGTTCTCCCAGCGCGGCGGCTGGTTCGGGTGCACGATGTCCGCGCCGGTGCGCGCGGCGTCCGCGAAGGCGGCCTCGGGCCCCGTGAAGTGGCCCTGGCAGGCCAGGAAGACCCGATCCTCGCCGATGCCCTCGCGAAACGCCCTGACGCAGCGCTCGAAGGGGTTGGGGCAGGAGGGATCCTTGAAGGCGGCGCGCACCTCGGGGCGTTCGAAGTAGTGCGCGCTCAGCCCGTGGCTGCGGCCCGACATGCCGTCGATCTTGAAGAACTCGTAGCCCCAGTCGCGCGAGGCGGTGCGGAAGAGGCCTCGCAGGTAGTCGAGCACCTCGGGCTGTGAGGGGTCGATCGTGTAGGTGCCGTTCCACGTGCCCATCGGCTTGCCGGCCGGGTCGTGGAGGAACCAGCCCTTGTGCGCCTCGTAGAAGGCCGTGCTGCCGGTCCCGAACGGCGGGATCCAGATGCCGGGCCGGAAGCCCAGCGCGCGGATGTCGGCGGCCAGCTTCTTCATGCCCTCCGGGAACTTGCGCGGGCTCGGCGTCAGGCTGAGGTTGTCGAAGTGGCTCACCGGCAGGGTGTCCGAGTTGTCCTGCCAGGACTCGATCGACCAGATCTCCAGGCCGAACGGCTGCAGCTGCTCCCTGCCGATGCGCGCCTCGGCCAGGTTGTCGGCCGCCGTGGCGCGATCGAAGTAGGTGTTCCACGACATCCAGCCGGTCGGCGGCGAGGCGCAGCGCGCGCGGTTGATCGGCTTGTAGTAGGGCACGTAGCGGCTGCGGTAGTAGTCCTGCTCGAGCGAGAAGGTCCACGCCGCCTCGCCGGCCCCCTCGATCCGCGCGCGCAGGTCGACGCCGAACCGTCCAGCGCCTTTCGACACCAGGCTCGTGTGGAGCGAACCGAAGACGAGCGCGCGATCGCGCTCGGGATCGAACAGCGAGTCGTTGAGGGCCGAGTCCGCGGCGCCCGCGGCGAGCTGGAGCACGCGCCCGCCCTGACGCGCCCGGGTGCGACAGGCGAAGCTGTCCGGGGTGAAGCGGACCTCCCCGCGCAAGCTCAGCTCCCCGGCGTAGCTCTGCGCCGTGCGGTGGTAGACGAGCAGCGAGAGGCGGTCGCCGTTCGCCTGGAACGAGACGTACCCCTGGACGTCGCCGTCCTCGTCCAGCAGGGCGATCCGGTCCGTCACGGCGTCGCGCGGGGCGACGATCCGCCAGCGGCGGCCGGACGACGAGAAGGCCAGCTGCCCGCTCAGCGCCACCTGGCCGCCCGCGTGCGCGAGCGCCAGCTCCGACTTCTGCTCGTCGAAGCGGACCTGCCAGCCCCCGAGCGTCAGACTCACCAGCGCGACCGCCGTCAGCATCACCCGCCTCCGAGAGCCCTCGACCGCCTGCGAGACGTTACGCCGGGTCCGCCTTCGGCGCCAACGTTGCCTCCACGGGCGATGCTGCTACCCTACGGCTCCTATGCCACGCATCGACAGCCTCCGCCCGCTCGCCGCGCCTGCCCTGCTGCTCGCCGCCCTCTGCCTGCTGCCCTCCTCTCCCGGCGCTTCCGCCGAGGCACCCATGACCACTCCGGCCTACCGCAACCGCGCGCTGAGCGTCGACGAACGCGTCGCCGACCTGATCGGCCGCATGACGCTCGAAGAGAAGGTCGGCCAGCTGCTGATGCTCGACGCGCGCGCCGAGGACCTCTCGTTCGTCAACACCCGCCAGCCCGGGTCGCTGCTCCACATCCTCGGCGGCAAGATCGACCGCGCCATGGATCTGGCGGCGAAGAACCGGCTCGGCATCCCGCTGCTGATCGGCGAGGACGGCATCCACGGCCACTCTTTCTGGAAGGACGCGAACATCTTCCCGACGCAGCTCGCCATGGCCGCGAGCTGGAACCCCGAGCTGCTCGAGCAGATGGGCCGCGTCACCGCCGAGGAAATGGCGCCGACCGGCATCCACGAGACCTTCTCGCCCGTCCTGTGCCTCACCCGCGACCTGCGCTGGGGCCGCACCGGCGAGACCTTCGGCGAGGACCCATACCTGATCGGCGAGCTCGGCGCGGCGCTGATCCACGGCTACCAGGGCAAGGGCCTCGGCGACCCGACGGGCGTCCTTGCCACCGCCAAGCACTACGCCGGCTACTCCGAGACGCAGGGCGGCCGCGACGCCTCCGAGGCCGACATCTCCCGCCGGAAGCTGCGCAGCTACTTCCTGCCGCCGTTCGAGCGCGCCGCGCGCGCCGGCGCGATGATGTTCATGACCGGCTACCAGTCGATGGACGGCGTGCCCTCGACCGCGAACCGCTGGCTGCTCACCGAGGTCCTCAAGGACGAGTGGGGCTTCAAGGGCGTGCTGGTGACCGACTGGGACAACGTCGGCCGCCTCGTCCACGAGCAGAAGGTCGCCGCCAGCTACACCGACGCCTCGGTCATGGCGCTGCGCGCGGGCAACGACATCATGATGACGACCCCGAAGTTCTACGAGGGGGCGATCGAGGCCGTGCGCAGCGGCCGGCTGAAGGAGTCCGAGATCGACGCGCCGGTCAAGCGCCTGCTCGCGCTCAAGTTCCGCATGGGCCTCTTCGAGAACCCGCGCCGGCCCGACCTCGCGAAGGCGGCCGTCGAGGTGGCGCGGCCCGATCACCGAGCCGCGGTGCTCGCGGCCGCGCGCCAGAGCCTGGTGCTGCTCCAGAACGACGGCCTGCTGCCGCTCGACACGGCGAAGGTGAAGTCGGTCGCCGTCATCGGCCCCAACGCCGACGACGACCTGCAGCAACTCGGCGACTGGTCTCTCGGCTCGCCCCAGCACCCGCCGGAGGCGGGCAAGCACCCGCGCGAGAAGACGGTGACGGTGCTCGACGGCATCAAGGCCGTGGCGCCGGCGGGCACGACCGTTCGCCACGAGAAGGGCTGCTCGATCGTCGACGACGACCTCGCCGGCATCCCGGCAGCCGTCGCGGCGGCGCAGGCCTCCGACGTGGTCGTGGCCGTCGTGGGCGACCACCTCAAGTTCGTCGGCGAGACGCAGAGCACGGCGACGCTCGAGATGCAGGGCGGGCAACTGGCCCTGCTCGACGCGCTTTCGAAGACGGGCAAGCCGCTGGTCGTCGTGCTCGTGAACAGCAAGCCGCTCGTGCTGCCGCCCTCGGTCCGCAAGGCCGCGGCGATCCTCGAGGGCTTCAACTCCGGCATGGAGGGCGGGCGCGCCGTCGCCGAGGCGCTGTTCGGCCAGCTCAACCCGTCCGGCAAGCTCACGATCTCGTTCCCGGTCCACGTCGGCCAGCAGCCGGTGTTCTACAGCCAGGTGCGCGGCCAGCACGGCGACCGCTACGCCGACCTGACGCAGGAGCCGCTGTTCCCGTTCGGCCACGGCCTGAGCTACACGAAGTACCGCTACTCGAACCTGCGCCTCGCCTCGCCGACGCTCGCACGCGGACAGGCGGCGGCGGTGTCCGTCGACGTGGAGAACACGGGCACGCGCGCCGGCGACGAGATCGTGCAGGTGTACGTCAGCGACGTCGTGACCTCCGTCACCTGGGTGAACAAGGCGCTCAAGGGCTTCGCCCGCGTGCACCTCGCGCCCGGGGAGAAGAAGACGGTCGAGGTCTCGCTGGCGTGGGAGGCGTTCCGCCTCGTGGACGCCGAGGGCCGCTACGTGGTCGAGCCCGGCGAGTTCGAGATCCTGGCCGGCCCCTCGTCGCGCGACCGCGACCTGCTGAAGGTGACGCTGCGCGCGGAGTGAGAGCGCGCCTCGATCCGGACGAGGGGCCCTTCAGGGGCGAGCGAAGACGCCCGGCGGGCGCAGGGCGGCGTCGCTCTGCCGGCCCAGGCGCGACAGCAGGGGGAGCAGCGCCTCGACGTCGCCTGGGCGCGTGCGGAAGTTCACGACTGACGGCCTGGAACTCGGGATGCGCGGTTCGTCGGGCGTCACCGGGCCGTTCGACAGCCTCGCCAGCCGCTCGGCAATCTGGTCGACCGCCTCCTCTCGCCTGCGTTCCGCCTACCGGCGTGTCGACGACGTCTTCGAGCGGGGGTCGTCCGCCGGGTTGACGTACTTGAACTCGACGGGACCCATACCGTAGAGCACGATGGTGGTCTCGGCCTTCGTGTAGGCGTAGTGGTTGCACCCGGCGGGCATCAGGCCGAACCCTCCGACGCGCAGGCCCGTTCCGGTCTTGCGCTCCAGCTTGTCGCCCATCGCCATGAACAGCTCGCCGGAGACCACGGCGACGTGCTCGTCGGTCGGGTGCGAGTGCGCAGGGACGTCGTAGTTCGCCGGGAACTTCAGGCGCACGGTGTAGGGCACCGCCTTGCTTGGGTCGCCGGCGAGCACGGCGATCTGGGCGCCGGGCGGCAGCATCGGCGGGGCGGGCCCCCACTTGGCCGCGCTGACGTTCTCGATGACGTGGGCCGAGCCCTGTGCGAAGGCGGCCGAGGGGACGAGGGACGCGGCGAGCAGGGCTGCGGCGATCGCGAACGAGTGGGTCACGAGGCGTGTCGTCTTCATGGATCTCTCCTCCGCCAACGGGAAGAACGAACATCGTTGACGAGAGGAATGTAGCGATTGGCCCGGGTGAGCCGCTTCACCGGTCCGGGTCATTTTGACGGGACGAGACGAGATGGCCCGAACGGGCCATCCGGCGCGACGGCTAGAGCAGCCCGAGGCGGCCGGCCTGCGCCACGGCCGCGGAGCGGGACGCCACGCCCAGCTTCGTGAGCACGTTCGCGACGTGCCGATGGACGGTGTGCTCGCTGATGAAGAGCCGCTCCGCGATCGCCCGGTTGTTGAGGCCGTCCGAGATCAGCCGCAGGATCTCCACCTCTCGCGGCGTGAGCCCCTTGCGGTCTTCGACGGCAGGCGCGATCCCGGCGACGCTCGCCGTCAGGGCTTCGAGCGCCGCGCGGGCGCGGGCCAGCTCCAGCCCGGCGCCCAGGGGCGTCAGCTCCTCGATGGCGAGGCGGGCCTCGTCGGCCCCGGCGTCGGCCCGCCCGAGCGCCCCCAGCACGCGCGCCAGCTCGACGCGCGCGCGGGCCGTCTCGAAGGGCGCCCCGCTTTCCTTGAACAGGTCGATCGCATCCTCGAGCTGCCTCCGGGCCGTCGTCGGATCGCCCGCTCGCTCCGCCACGAGGCCGGCGGCCAGGCTGGCCAGCGCCTGCAGCGGCCCGGTGCGCGCCTCGCTCGCGATGACGCCGAGCTCGGCCACCGCGACCGTGGCCTCCTCCAGGCGGCCCCGCTCCACGCACGCGCGGACGACCAGCTCCAGCGCGGCCGCCCGCTCCGTCCGGTTCTTCGGCGGCAGCCGCCGCAGGTGCCGCTCGGCCAGATCGGCGCCGGCCGCCGGATCGCCCCGATCGAGCGTCACGCTCGCGCGCCCGAGCGAGGCGAGCGGATGCGAGCCGCAGCGCTCGAAGAGCACCATGGCCTCGTCGAGCTTCCCCTGGCGCCTCCTCAGCTCGCCCAGGCGCGCGAGCCCCTCCCCCGTCATGGCCGGCCGGCTGGCGGCGAGCTCGTCGGAGGCGGACGTCAGCTCGCGCTCGGCTTCGTCCCAGGCGCCACGCCACATACAGACCGAGGCGTACTGGGTGCGGCAGACGGCGAACAGCGGCCGCAAGCCCCGTTTCGCGCAGAAGGCCTTGAGGCGATCGCACCACTGCATCGCGCGCTCGTAGTCGCGGATGCGCTCGCAGGCCGCGACCAGGTAGCAGCAGGCGAGGCCGATCAGCACCCAGTCGCTCATCTCTCCGGCCAGCACCGCGGCGTTCACCTCGTCGAGCTCGTGCACGCCCTCGGCGACGTTGCCCGCCGTGACGCGCGCGAAGCCGTGCAGCGCGCGGCCGACCATCTCGTGGTCGACCGCTCCGCACGCCCGCCCGATGCGCACGGCCTGCGCGGCCAGCGCCTCCGCCACCTCCGGATCCCCGTCGTCGAGCAGCGCGAAGATGCCCCGCCTCAGCGCGAGAAACGCGTGCTCGGCCTGCTCCGGGCGGTCGCGCAGCAGCGAGTGCGCCCGCTGCAGCCAGCCGTTCGCGATCGCCGGTTCGCCCCGGAACGCCGCCGTGTCCCAGGCGAGCCAGACCGCCATCCTCGCCGCGCCGAGGCCGTCCCCTCGTTCCCGGTAGAGGCGATACGCGCGCTCGCGCGCGTCGAACACGACGTCCGCCAGGTCGAGCCACCAGGCGGCGAGCCCCAGGCCCTCGAGAGCCTCGGGAGTCTCCCGGCCTCGCAGCGAGGCCTCGAACACGGCGCGGGCAGCCTGCCAGTCGCCGCCGGCGAGCGCCGCGCGACCAGCGTCGATCTCGTCCACGGGCCGGCTCGGCGCGGCGCCTTCGCCTCGGGAATCGTGCATGTTCGGTGTCGGGGGCTCCTCGGGCAGAAGGCCTCCCGAACGATTCGCTTCACTTCGTGGTGTGGGTGTAGGTTGACGAGGATTCTACGTCCGAGGCGCGACGTGTCAACGCCGCAACGCCGCCGAGGCGCGGACCGGGTGCGATAATCGCCACCGGATGTCCCAAGCGTGGGTACCACGTCCCTCGGCGGTCGAGCGCGTCCTGGGCCTCGCCCTCAGCGCCCACGAGGGCTACGTGCTCTCACGGATCGACGGCGCGACGGACATCGCGCAGCTAGCCCACCTGACCGGCCTGTCGAAAGAGGAGATCCGCGTCGTCCTCGACCGTCTCGTCGAGCAGGGCGCGATCGAGCCCGCCGAGCATCCCGCCGCACCAGCGGGTGCGCCCGAGCTCGAGCCGGCGGAGGCCACGCAGCGGCAGCTCTTCGAGACCCGGCTGCGCGCGCGATCCGAGGAGGAGCGCCAGCGGCTGGCTCCCGTGGCGGAGGAGCCCGAGCTGTCCGCGCTGTGCTTCGATCCCGTGCCCGCCGTGATCCATCGCCTGCTGGAGAACCCGCGCACGGGGCTCGCCCACGCCCGGCTGATCGCCGCGAACCACCGCAACCCTGTGGGCCTCGAAGCCCTCGCCTCGCGCATGGCCTTCCTGGGCGATCGCGAGGTGCAGCGGCTGCTGCTGCGGAACAACCAGTGCCCCGAGACGGTGCCGCGGAAGGTGTTCGCCGCGCGACCGCTGCTCCAGGTCCACGAGGCCTGCCACAGCCACGAACTCCCCGAGCGCCACCGGCAGACGGCGCGCGCCGTCCTGAGGACCCGTTTCTCGACCGCCTCGCCCGACGAGCGCGTCCAGTTGATCGTCGTCACCGAGGGCCGCGTGCTCGGCACCCTCTCCGGCCTGACCCTCGACGGCCGCACGGTCGCGCTCCTGTGCGCCCGCGGCCTCACCTCGGCACGGCTGGTGGAGAACCTGGCCTCCTGGTCCGCCACGCCGCCCCCGCTGATCGCGCACCTGCTCAAGCAGCCGCTCGTCCGCCAGTCGCCGGCGCTCAAGGCCCTGCTGCGCCGCCACCCGAACTGCCCCCGCGGCACGCCGTGAGCGCAGCCCGCAGCGGGAGTCCGGACCCACAGGCCGGACGAGTCGCCGGGCCCCGCCTCTGTCGTGGGACGAGCGGTGTATCGTAGAGCCATCCCGTGACCGAAATCGATCAGCTCATCCAGGAGTTCCCGCCCGCCGTGCGGGATCACCTGCGTGGCGCCTGGGAGAAGATGCCGGACGCGGCGCGAGGCCCCCTGCTCAAGGCCCTCCGCGATCTCCCGGGCGACCTCGGCCACTGGCGCGAGCTGATCCGCCTGGCCCTGTCTCACGTGCTGCTGGTGACCGGGCACAAGCGGCGGGTGGCCATCGTGGGCCCCGCGAACGTGGGCAAGTCGACGCTCTACAACCAGCTCGTGCGCAGCGCCGCGGACCACGCCGAGGTGAGCGCGGTGCCAGACACGACGCGGGTCAACCAGGCTGCCGACGCGGGGCTCTTCGCGGTAGTGGACACTCCAGGGGCCGACGCCGTCGGCGCCGTGGGCGAAGCCGAGAAGGAGCGGGCCTTCGCGGCGGCCCGTGAGGCCGACTTCCTCGTGATCGTCTTCGACGCGATCCAGGGCATCAAGCGGTCCGAACAGGAGCTCTTCCGCGAGCTCCAGGCCCTCGGGCACCCGCACGTCGTGGTCCTCAACAAGGTCGACCTCGTCTCGGGGACGCAGGAGCGCGACCAGGTCGTGGAGGCGGCGGCGCGCAATCTGGGATTGGCGCCGGAGCAGGTGGTGCCCTGCGTCGCGAGGGATGGCAAGCGCGTGGATCGGGTGCTGCTGGCCGTCGCCAAGGCGGACCCGGAGATCGTGGCTGCCCTCGGCGCCGCGCTCCCCGACTATCGGATGATGCTGGCCTGGTCGGCCACCAAGAAGGCCGCGGCGACCGCGGCCGCCATCGCCCTCACTCCCCTGCCCATCCTCGACGTGTTCCCCCTTCTGGCCGTCCAGGCCTCGCTCGTGCTCGGGATCGCGCGCATCTACGGGCTGCACATCACGTTCGGCCGCGCGCGCGAGCTCGTGGTCACGTTCGGCCTGGGGTTCCTGGGCCGGACGCTCTTCCAGGAACTCTCGAAGCTGGGCGGGCCTCCCGGCTGGCTCCTCTCCGCCGCCATCGCGGCCTCGACCACGGCCGTGATGGGCCGAGCTGCGGCCGTCTGGTTCGAGCGCGGCGAGAGGGCGAAGCCATCCGCCCTGCGCGCCGAGAGTCGCGCACTCGCGAAGGGGATGCTGCAGTCGTTGAGGAACCTGGGCCGCCGCCGGCCGCCCCGTGAAGCGGTGCAGCGAGGGGTGGAAGCCGCGCTACCGGAGGCACCGCCGTACGACACTTCGCGCTCTTGACCCTTGGGGAGCGAGCGAGGCGAAGCGGCACTGAAGGCTACGGCTGCTGAATTGGACC
>JBGASI010000128.1:0-9873 GCA_044229815.1 Vicinamibacteria bacterium
TGCAGTCCCTGGATGACGGCCATCAGGCCGTTGCTGGTGGCGAAGCCCTGCTGATCGCGCTCGAGGGCCTCGAAGCTGCGGATCATCCCGACCTCGAGCCGCGCGGCGGCGGCGGCGGCAGCAGCAGCTCCCGCCTGCTGCGCCGCGGCGTTGGGGCCGCTCGAGCCGGCGCCGCCGCCGGTGGGCGTCGACATGAGCGTGTTCTCGCCGTCCAGCGCGCGCTGTTCGAGGGTCTGCAGGTCGGTCGCCTTCTGGGTCGAGGACGCGAAGCTGGTGCCGGCCTGGGTCCCGGCCAGGTCGATCGCCGTGCGGATCCGATCGGCATCGGCAGTGAAGCTCTGGATCGTGTGGAGGGCGAGGTCGATCGTGAAGATGCCGACGAAGTCGCCGTCGTGCCGGGCGCTGAGGTAGGTGAGCGCCGCCTTGCGCGACGTGTCGCGGCCGCCCGCCGAGAGGCGGTCGAACACCAGCGCCAGGATGGCCGGCGAGTCCGTCGTCTCCTGTGTCGGGACCGCCGGCGCGGCGGCCGGGGCCGCCGGAGCCGCCGGCGGCGCAGCCTTCGCCGGCTGGGCCCCGGCGGCCGGCGCCTCGGGCTCGGCTTCAGCCCCCCGCGCGACGACCGTGAAGGTCTCGATCTGCTGCTTCACGCCGTCTTCGCTCAGCTCGAAGTCGGCGGCCGTCAGGTCCTTGACGAGCCGGCCGGTCTTCTTGTCGCGCACCACCAGGTCGATGGCGACCGCGCTGGTGCCCACCGCGAAGGTCGGCGTGGGCTGGGCCGCGCTCGTCGCGGGAGCGGCCTGCAGAGCGAGCGCGGGGTCGGCGGCGAGCGTCGCGGCGAGCACGAGGGCGAGCGGCCTGGACATCGGCATCGGCTTCTACTCCTGTGGGGGAACGGGTTCGAGAGACGGAGCCTGCGTGGCCGCCCCGCGGGTCTTCTCGCGCTCGGCGCGCAGGGCGGCGTCGAGCTTCAGGAAGGTCGCGCGGGCGCGCTTGACGTCCTCCACCCGGCCCGCCTTCTGGTAGGCGCGCGCGAGCGAGAAGTAGGTCTGGATGCTGTTCGGCGCCAGGCGGGCCGCCGTCTCGAGCTCCGCGATGGCGCGCTCCGTCCGGTCCAGCTCGAGCAGCACGCGGCCGAGGGCGTTGTGGGCCGCGAAGAACTCGGGCTGCGCCTTCACGGCGTCCTCGGCGTAGGGCAGCGCTTCCTCGTAGCGGCCTTCCTTCATCAGGTGGAAGGCGAGCTGGAGCATCGCCGGGACGTGCGAGGGCTGCATCGCGAGCACCCGGCGGAACTCGGCGAGGCCGGGCTCGGGCTCCTCGACCGTCATCAGGAAGGCGCCCTTCGCGTAGTGGGCGTTGGGCTCGTCGGGGAAGCGGGCCACCAGCTCGTCGAAGGCCAGGCGCGCGGTCGGGGAGTAGCGGTTCTTCGTGAACTGGAAGATCGCGCGACCCGCGATCGTGATCATCTCGCGCTTGTCGGCGGGGGCCTCGGAGGGCAGGTACGGCAGGCGCAGCGCCGCGAGGCCGAGCGCCTCGATGACGCCGGGGCTGTCCTGGTCGATGAGCGCGAAGTTGCTGAGGATCTCGCGGGCGGGCTCGAACTCCGAGAAGCGCACGAGCAGGATGCCCACGTGGTAGTCCGCGACCGACTTGAGGCCCGGGTTGTCGGAGAGGCCGAGCAGGCGCCCCCGCTGCAGGTCGGCGAGCGCCTGCTCGTGGTTGCGCAGCTGGAACTCGCACATGCCCTTGAAGGCCCAGGCGGGGGCCGAGCGGGGCTCCTTGGAGACCACCTGGCGGAACGCGGCGCGGGCCTCGTCGTAGCGATCGAGGTCGTAGAGCACCGAGCCGAGCGCGAAGTGACCCTCGGTCCAGCCTGGCCGCTGGCGCAGCGCTCGCTGGTAGAGCAGCAGCGCGTCCCCGAGCCGCTGGGCCTGGTGCGCGGCCTGCGCGCGCTTCACGAGGCCGTCGAACTCGGCCGATGGGGCAGGGGACTTGCGGGCCGCTGCGCCGGCGGCCGGGGCGCTCGCCGCCGGCGGGGCCGCCTTCGGGGCGACCTGGGCGAAGACGGCCACGGGGCCGATGGCGCCGGCCAGCACGAGCGCCGCTCGCCGCGTCCTCACCGCTGGTCCTGCGCGGGCGTGGGCGCGGGAGGCTCGCTGCCGATCTCGTTCTGCTGGCGCTGTGCCTTGAGCTTCTCGACGATCGCCCGCTCGCGGTCGCCGTCCTGCCGGCGTTCGAGCCTGTAATAGACCGTGGCGAGCAGCACGTGGCCGCCCTCGAACGCGGGGGCGGCCGTTGCCAGCTGCTCGAGCGTCTTGCGCGCGGCCTCCAGGTTCCCGCGCCCGAGCTCGATCCGGGCCACGCCGTAGAGGACGTCCGGGTCGTTCGGGCGCAGGCGGGCCGCTCGCGTCAGGTAGTCGAAGGCCTCGTCGAGCGCGTTCTCGTCGCGCAGCAGCAGGCCCAGGCGCAGGTTGGCCTGGAAGTCGTTCGGGTTCGTCTTCAGCTCGCGCTTGAAGGCGGCCGTGGCCGCGGGCCGCTCGCCGGCGTTCATCAGCGCGATCCCGAGCAGGGAGTGCACCGTCGGCAGGGCCGGGTTCATCTCGGCGGCCCGCTGGAACTCGGGAACGGCGGCGCGCGGGTCGTCCTTGCCCATCTGCTGGATGCCGAGCAGCAGGTGGCCCTCGGCCGTCTCGCCCCCGCGGAACAGCCGGTCGATCACCGCCTGGCCGCGGGCAGGCTCGTTCTTTCGCAGCAGCGCCGTGCCGAGGAGGTAGGAGAAGAGGCGATCGTCGCCGAGGTCCGCCTCGCGGGGGGAGAGCAGCTCGATGACACGCCCTTCGTTACCCAGCTGGAGTTGGCAGTCCGCGAGCAGCAGCAGCGAGGGCTGCTGCGCCGGGTCGCGTTCCACGACCTGCTGGAACTCCGCCGAGGCCTCGTCGACCCGGCCCGACTTGTAGAGCGCGAGGCCCAGGTTGAAGCGGACCGCCAGCTGCCCGCCGTCCGTCTCCAGCGCCTTGCGGTACTCCACGACCGCCTGGTCGTAGCGGCCGAGCCGGACGAGCGCCGCTCCCAGGTTGGAGCGCGCGTCGAGGCGGGACGGCACCAGTTTCAGCGCCTGCTCGTAGGCGTCGATCGCGCCGATGACGTCACCCGACTGGTGCAGCGTCACGCCCTTGGCGAAGGCCTCGTCCGAGCGCGTGGCGGGGTCCTTCTGCGTAGCGGTGGACACCTGCGCGACGACGGTCGCGGGCACGGCGAGCGAGACGAGCAGGGCGAGGAGCCGGAGGGGCATGTCGAGCGAGGCGGCGCGCGTTGCGGGCGCGGTGCGCGGGCGCCTGGCCATTATATATACCCCGCCGCCGTCCGGGGGATACGGCGGTCGCGGCCGCGCCGGCGCCCGGAGACGAAAAAAGGGGGAGGGCTCTCGCCCTCCCCCCTCTCGGAGGGGCCCTCAGGCCCCCCGCAAGGCGGCTTCTAGAAGTAGAACTTCACCGCGAACTCGATGATGCGACGGCCGCGCTTCGAGATCACCTTCCCGAAGTTGTCCAGCGTCTGCTGCGTGAAGCTGAAACCACCACGCGGGTCGCAGACGTTGTCGACCGTGCCGCCGGCGCTGTTCGACACGCCGCTGACCTGCACGTTGCAGACGGTCTGCAGCGTCAGGTCGAGGTCGTTGAAGCCGATGTTGTAGGTCGGGTAGGCCTGGTTGAAGATGTTGAAGGCACCCGCCCTGAACTGCAGCTTCCGGTTGCCGCCCAGCCCGAAGTTCTTGAAGATCGTCAGGTCGTGCGTGTTCCGGGACGGCGTTCGCATGTAGTACTGCGGCATGAAGTTGCCGGTCTCGGGGAAGTTCGGCATGCCGATGCAGCCGATGTCGAGCAGCTTGCCGCCGAGATCACCGTTGGTGGTCTGCGGGTTGCACGAGTAGACCGCCGTCGGGGCCGAGCCGGGCGTCTCGCCCATGATGTCCGGCGTGCCGAACCAGGCCCGCTGCATGCCGTCGGAGCTGATGTCGCCGCTCAGGTTGAGCCGGATCGGGATGCCGCTCGAGAAGTTCGAGATGCCGGACATCTGCCAGCCGTTCAGGATGCCCTTCAGGATGGCGTTGTCGCTCTTGGTGAGGTCGGGCACCATGTAGTTCCACGACAGGTTGGCGACGTGCGTGCGGTCGTAGGACAGCACGCCGTAGCTGCGCTGGCGCGGGAAGTACGGATCGATCTCCGTGTACTCGCTGTTGATCATCCCGAGCGCCTTCGAGAACGTGTAGGTCAGGAAGTACTGGAAGCGCCCGCTCGTCTGCCGGCTGAGGGTGGCCTGGAGGGAGTGGTAGTTGGAGGTCGCGTTGTACTCCCAGAAGCCGACCCCGCCGAGCGACGGGTACTTGCGGTAGCTCGTCTGCACCGAGCCGTCGAGGGCCGCGCGGATCAGCGGGTCGGGATACGCCGCAGTCAGCGCTCCTTCGGGGACGATGTTGTCGTTCCGGCTGTTCAGCAGGTGGCGTCCGAAAGTGCCGACGTAGCCGACCTCGAGGAACTGCGCCCACGGCAGCCGCTTGCCCACCGAGAGGCTGGCCGTCATGTAGCGCGGGTACTGGATCGACTCCTTCGAGACGGACTGAGGCACGCCGATCCCGCCGACGAACGCGAACGGGTCCACCTGGCCGATGGTGTTGTAGTCCATCCGGCCGCCCGGGAAGTTCTGCGTCGAACCGCCGTCGAGCGTGATGCTGTAGGCATAGGGCGAGTAGTGGATGACGTCGTACTCGGCGTTGCCCATCGGCCGGTTGTAGAAGATGCCCGCGCCGCCGCGGACGATCAGGTCGCCGTTGCCCTTGAGGTCGTAGGCGAAGTTGACGCGCGGCATGACGTAGATCGGCCGCGAGCCGATCAGGCTCTTGCTGACCTCGCCGAGCTTCGCGTACGCGACGCCGTTCATGTAGGTCTTGCTGTCGTCGCGGAACGCTCCCCGGCTCGGATCGTAGTAGGCGGGGTCGAAGACAGCGCCCAGGCCGTTGCGCTCGATGTTGTTCGTCATCTTGGAGATGCGCACGCCGTACTCCAGGGTGAAGTTCTTCTTCACCTTCCAGGAGTCCTGCAGGAAGCCGTCGAAGTTCCAGAGCTGGAAGTTGCCGATCGCCGAGGCCGTGCCGGCCGTGACCTGCGTCGGGCGGGCGGTGATCGTGTCGGCGAACACGTTGCCGGTCGAGCCGTTGCCCCAGTTGGAGTAGATCATCTCGGGCGCTTCGTTGTTCTGGAAGTTCTGGTCCTTGCGGGCGCGCTCGACGCTGAGCCCGGCCTTGACGGCGTGGGTGTTGAACACCTTGGTGAAGGTGTCCGTGAACATCAGCGACGAGTTGTAGGCGAAGATGTCCTCGCCGACCGGGTCCCAAAGATCGCCGACGTTCTGGCTCCAGGTGTTGATCAGGTTGACCGGGGCGGTGTCCGTCTGGCGGCCCCAGGGGCCCTGGAAGTTCGGGAAGTCGAGCTTCGTCAGGCTGACCGCGTCGGGGTTCTGGTGGTAGATGTCGAGCTTGAGCTTGCTGAAGGTGAACAGCACCTCGTTCGTGGTGGTCGGGCTGAGGACGCTCGTCACGTTCACCGAGGCCGAGCGGCCCGTGTTCTTGTGCGTGAGCGAGCTCGGCAGCTCGTAGCTGGACGAGTTCCACCAGGCGCCGCGGGCCTTGTCCAGCGTCTCGCCGTCCTGGGCAAGGCGCACGTACGCCTTCGTGTTCTCCGAGAAGTTGTAGTCGAGGCGCAGGACCATCTGCAGCCGGTTCTGCGGCTCGAGCTTGCTGAACACGTAGTTGTAGCGGTTGTTGTTGTAGCTGCCCGTCGGCAGCGGGTACAGGCCGAGCAGCATCTTGCCGAACGGATCGACGTAGGGCGAGAGGTTGTTGCCCGGCGCGGCGCCGCCGGCGCCAGCGTAGCCGCCGGGGATGTTGACGCCGGTCGGCAGGTTCAGGTTGCTGCCGCTGCCGGCGAGCAGCTCGGAGAAGTCGCCGTTGCGCATGGCCGAGGTCGGCGTGACGGCGAGGTTCGAGCCGTTGTCGACCTGCTGGCGCTGCACCTCGACGCCGAGGAAGAAGAAGGCCTTGTCACGGTTCTTGTTGAAGCCCGTGCCCGGGATGAGGATCGGACCGCTGAGGTTCGCGCCCGGGTACTGGAACGCGCTCTTCGGGCGGGGCGTATTCGTATACGAGTTCGAGCGGTCGTTGGCCTGGAAGCGGTAGTTGCGGATGTAGTCGTAGACGGTGCCGTGGAACTCCGAGCTGCCGCCCTTGGTGATGGCGTTGACCTGCACGCCCGCCGAGCCGAACTCGGCCGCGTAGTTCGAGGACTGGACCTTGACCTCGGACACCATGTCGTTGTTCGGGACCACGATGACGCCGTTGTTCGAGCCGAAGTCGGCCAGGCGCGAGCCGTCGAGCGTGACGACGGTGTTCGAGCCGCGGATGCCGTTGACGGCGTACTGGGCGTCCTGGTTGGTGTTGGAGGAGCCGGTCAGGTTGCCGACGCTCTCGAGCGAGCTGACGTCGGGCATGACGGAGCCGGGCAGGATGCGCAGCAGCTCGAGCGGGCTGCGGCCCACGACCGAGAGGTTGTCGATCTGCTCGGACGTCAGCAGGCCCTCGCGGGCGCCGGTCTGGGTCTGGATCAGCTCGCGCTGGGCGGTCACCTCGACCTTCTCGGACTGGCTGCCGACCTCGAGCTGGAAGTCGTAGCCCGCGGCCTCTCTCTGGGAGATGCGCATGCCCTTCCGCTCGGCGTACTTGAAGCCGGGGATCTCGGCCCGGAGCGTGTAGGTGCCGGGCGAGACGGCGCCGAAGTAGTAGGCGCCTTTCGCATCCGTCACGACGTTGCGTGCGAACCTGGTGGCCTCGTTGGTCAGGGTCACGGTCGTGCCGGGCACCACGGCGCCCGTCGTGTCCGTGACCGCGCCGCGAACGCTGCCGGTGTCCTGCGCAAACGCGGCGCCGGCCAACAGCAGCATCCCGAGCCCCAAGCCGATACGGCTGAGAGTCCGGTGTATCGACATTGCTCTCGAACCTCCTCGCGACCACCCTCGGGCGGCGCGTCTTTCGTGTCTCCCTCGCGCCGCCATCCGTCGCGGCGATCGGGTCCATTCGGATGCGATCGGATTTTGTCCGCTGCGGTCAGGACTTGTCAATAAATTCCGAGTCGATCATCGGGAATATGGCCCGGGCACTGGCGCGGAGTCTCCAAGTGGCTCATCCGTGAACGGCTTCCGGGGGTCTGACACGGGGACCCCGGAGTCCAGGCATGAGTATAGAAAATATGGTTGGTGAGCCTCGATGATGGCTGCTGAGATCGCTCGAGCTGGGACTCCTCGACCCGGGCGAGGGCCTATATAATCGACCGCAGGTTCGGTCGCGGGCGTCCCATCGGCTGATCCCGGCGACCTTCACGAAGGCTCTCCCGGACCAGTGCTCTCTCGACCCGCGTTCCGACCCCTGCTGCTCGCCGCGGTCCTCTCCGCGGCGGGGCCGGCGGTGGCGCGCCCCCAGGACGCGGATCTCGACGCGCTGCTCTCGCGGGCGGTGGTCCTCCACCAGTCCGGCGACTACGAGGGCGCCGCGGCCCTGTACGTCCAGATCCTGCGCCGGGTGCCCCAGGCCTCGCGCGTGCGCTCGAACCTCGGGGTGGCCTGGGCGGCCGTCGGCCGCTACGAGGACGCCATCGACCAGTACCGCCAGGCGCTAAGCGCCGAGGACGACCCGGGGATCCGCCAGAACCTCGCCACCGCGCTGCTGAAGCTCGGTCGGACCGAGGAGGCCGGCGCCGAGGCGCGCCGGATCCTGGAGGCCCAACCCGGCAACCTGCCGGCGCTCGTCCTGCTGGCCGACTGCCTGTTGCGCCAGGGCGAGGACGCCCGGGCGGTCGAGCTGCTGCGCGGCGCGCCCGCGACGGCGCTCGACGACAAGGCCGCGGCCTACCTGCTCGGCACAGCGCTGCTCAACCTGGACCGGGTGACCGAGGCGCAGACGGTGATGGACCGCGTCTTCCGCGACGACTCTCCCGAGGCGCACGTGCTGCTGGGCTCGATGCAGTCCCGGCGGGGCGACTGGCTGGCCGCGCTCGCCGAGTTCGAGCGGGCGCGCACGGCGGACCCGAAGCTGCCGCTCGTCAACTTCCTCTACGGAGAGGCCCTGATGAAGGGCCGCAACGACTGGGCGGGCGCCGCGGTCGCCTTCCGGGCCGAGCTCGAGATCGACCCCAACCACTACGAGTCCAACCTGCTGCTCGGGACCCTGCTGCGCGAGGGCGGCCAGAACGCCGAGGCCCTCGTGCGGCTGGAGCACGCCGCGCGGCTGCGCAAGGAGGACCTGGCGGTGAAGTTCTCGCTCGGGGCGGCCTACCTCGCCGCCGCGCGGCTCGACGAGGCGCGGCCCCTGCTCGAGGAGGTGGCGGTGGCGGCGCCCGGGCACCTGCCGACCCAGATGCAGCTCGCCCAGCTCTACACCCGCCTCGGCCGGCCCGAGGACGCAGCCAGGGCCCGTGCCAGCGTCCTGCGCCTGCAGAAGGAGGCCGACACCCGCTCGTTCCAGGGCGTGCGCGAGTCGATCAGCGACCTGATCGGGCGCGAGGGCAAGCAGCCCGCGCCGGCGGGCGGGCCGCCGAAGAAGCCGTGACCGCCACAGGAGCCACCGCTTGATCCTCTCCGCCCTCCTCGCCCCCCTGCTCGCGCTCGCGGCGACTGCCACTGCTGCCCCCGCCACCGCTCGGCCGGCCGCGGCGCCAGCCGCCGTGCGCGGGGTCGTCACGATCAAAGGGGTGAAGACGAACGCCTGGGCCGTCGTCAGCCTCGAGGCCCCCGGCCTGAAGCTCACGCCGGCGCCGGAACCCCTGAAGATCGACCAGAAGGGCTTTCGCTTCCTGCCGCACGTGGTCGCCCTGCAGACGGGCTCGGCGGTGCGCTTTCTCAACAACGACCCCGAGCCGCACAACGTCTACTCGCCCGAGGGCCGCTACAACCTGGGCACCTGGCCGACCGGCGACACGAAGGACTACGTCTTCAAGAAGGCCGGCGTCTACAGCCAGCTGTGCAACATCCACCCGGACATGCTGGCCTTCGTGGTCGTGCTCGACACGCCCTTCTTCGCGGTCACCGACGAGCTCGGCAACTACCTGATCCGCAACGTGCCCCCGGGCACCTACAAGCTCGTCGTCTGGCACGAGAAGAAGGACGGCCTGGAGCGCGAGGTGACGGTCGAGGCGGGCCGGCCGCTCAAGCTGGACCTGGTCGTCGAGCAATGACGCCGCGCGGCCCGCACGAGCCGGCCCAGGACGACGCCCTCGGCCGGCGCCGGTTCGTCGCGGCCGCGGGCAGCGCGGGGCTCGTGGCCGGAACGCTCGGCCTGCTGGCGGCGCTCCTGCGCTCGGTGGTGCCCGAGGTGCTCTACGAGCCCGCGCGGCGCTTCCCCGTGGGGCGGCCGGCCGACTTCCCGCCCGGCAGCGTGACGTTCGTGTCGGAGCGGCGCCTGTTCGTGTTCAACACCCCCGAGGGCTTCTACACCGTGTCGGCCGTCTGCACCCACCTCGGCTGCAACGTCAATCACGAGGAAGGCCGCGGCTTCGCCTGCCCGTGCCACGGCAGCACCTTCGAGGAGGACGGCCGCGTGCGCCGGGGACCGGCGGCCTGGCCGCTGCCGCGCTTCGCGCTCGCCCTGTCGCGTCGCGGCGAGCTGGTCGTCGACACCCGTCGCAACGTGGGGCCCGAGTTCAGGCTGCGGGCCTGATCCCACAAGGAAGGCGTCCCGACGTCTTGACCGGCTCGGCGGTAGGGCCATACCATCGCGTATGGCCACTCAGAGGGTCAAGACCACCTACGCGCTCGACGTCGAGACGGTCCGCACCC
>JBGASI010000129.1:0-9857 GCA_044229815.1 Vicinamibacteria bacterium
CCGAGGCCGGCGAGTTCGAGAAGGACCCGATCGAGGCCCCGAACGGCGCCGTCTTCCGGCGGGAGAAGAGCATCCTCGGCGGGATCCTCGACGAGATCCTGCCGCGGCGCGAGGCGGCCCGGCGCGCGGGCGACACCGTCACCAGCCAGGCCATCAAGATCCTGATGAACTCGTTCTACGGGGTCCTCGGCACGCCCGCCTGCCGCTTCTTCGACCCGCGCCTCGCCAACGCCATCACCGGCTTCGGCCGCGAGCTGCTGCTGTGGAGCAAGGCCCGGATCGAGGCGGGCGGCGCCCGCGTGCTCTACGGCGACACCGACAGCCTCTTCGTGGAGACCGGGGCGGCCGACGCCGCGGCGGCCCACGCGTTCGGCGAGGCCCTGGCGGCGCGGCTCAACCGCGAGCTGGCGGCCCACGCCCAGGAGCGCTGGCGCGTCCTGAGCCGGATGGAGCTGGTGTTCGACCGGCTCTACCTGCGGCTGTGCCTGCCGGCGATGCGGCACGGCACCGCGGGCGCGCGCAAGCGCTACGCCGGCCTCGTCGGCGACGGCGCGGCCGGGCGCGTCGTCTTCACGGGCATGGAGGCCGTGCGCGGCGACTGGACCGACCTCGCGAAGGAGGTCCAGCGCGAGCTGTACGCCCGCCTCTTCGCCGACCAGCCGGTCGAGGCCTACCTGCGCGAGGTGGTGACCCGGCTGCGGGCGGGCGCGCTCGACGAGCGCCTCGTCTACCGCAAGTCCCTGCGCAAGCCGCCGGCGGAGTACACCGCCTCCACCCCGCCCCACGTGGCGGCGGCGCGCCTGGCGGGCCAGCGCCGCGGCCGCGTCCGCTACGTGGTCACGACGGCCGGCCCCGAGCCCGCGGACGCGCCCCACGCGCCCTTCGACTACGAGCACTACGTCGAGAAACAGCTGCGCGCCGTGGCCGAGCCCGTCCTGGCCCTCCTCGGCCTCGACTTCTCCCAGATCGCCGGCTCCAGGCAGCAGCTAAGGCTCTTCTGACCCGCGCCTCGGCTCCCCCGCGGACCGCCCTTTACCCCGTCCCGGCACTTTGATATCGTCCGGTCGGTCTGGGACGCTTGGACTCGTTCGGGGTCTCTGCGTCCCGTTACATCGCGGGAGTTCTTCCGGTGCCCACCCCTCCCACCGCCGATTTCCTGACAGCGCACGCGAGCATCCTCGTCTTCCTCGCCGCGATCGTCGGGCTGCTCTCGTTCACGCTCGTGCTGTGGAAGGTGCTGCGCCCCGAGCGCTTCGACGAGGAGAAGCTGACGACGTACGAGTGCGGCGAGGAGCCCGTCGGCAACGCGTGGATCCAGTTCAACATCCGCTTCTACGTGTTCGCCCTCATCTTCATCGTCTTCGACGTGGAAGCCGTGTTCCTGCTGCCGTGGGCCACCGTGTTCCGCTCGCTGGGCCTCCTCGCCTACGTCGAGGGGCTCGTCTTCATCGGCATCCTGGTCGTCGCCCTGGCCTACGTCTGGCGCAAGGGCGACCTCGCCTGGGTTCGCCCCGACGACAGGGCCTGAGGGAGGCATGTCGGAAGTCAAGGGTCTCATCCACAACCGCTTCCCGGACGGGCTCGTCTTCACGAGCGCCGACCAGATCATCAACTGGAGCCGCAAGAACAGCATCTGGTTCATGACCTTCGGCCTCGCCTGCTGCGCGATCGAGATGATGGCGACCGGCAGCAGCCGCTACGACACCGAGCGCTTCGGCATCATGCCGCGCGGCACGCCGCGCCAGAGCGACCTGATGATCGTGGCCGGCACCGTCACGCTGAAGATGGCGACCCGCATCAAGCGGCTCTACGCCCAGATGCCCGAGCCCAAGTACGTGCTCTCGATGGGCTCGTGCGCCAACAACGGCGGCCCCTACTGGCGCCAGGGCTACCACGTGCTCAAGGGCGTCGACGAGATCATCCCGGTCGACATCTACGTGCCCGGCTGCCCGCCGCGGCCCGAGGCGCTGCTCTACGGGCTGATGAAGCTCCAGGAGCGCATCCAGGAGGACCGCGTCCTGCGCAAGCGCGGCGCCACCGTCGGCTCGCTGGCGGGCGCCCGACTCGACGGCTCCGCCGACGCGCCCCTGGCGAAGGCGAAGTAGCCATGGAAGCCAAGGCCATCCACGAGAAGCTCGTCGCCCGCTTCGGCGACAAGCTCACCGCCGCCGGCCTCGAGGCCGCCTCGCCCTTCGCGGTGGTGGCGACCGGGGCGATCGCCGAGGTCGCCGCATTCTGCAAGGCCGACCCGGAGCTGGCGTTCGACAACCTGATGTGCCTCTCGGGCGTCGACTACCCGAAGGAGGCCCCGCCGCGGATGGAGGTCGTCTACCACCTCTTCTCCTACACCCACCTGCACAGCTTCGCGCTCAAGGTGCACGTGCCGCGGGAGGAGCCGGCGGTGCCGACGGTCGAGGGCGTCTGGGGCGTCGCGAACTGGCACGAGCGCGAGTGCTGGGACCTCTTCGGCATCGCGTTCACGGGCCACAGCGACCCGCGCCGGATCCTGCTGCCGGACGACTGGCAGGGCCACCCGCTGCGCCGGGACTGGCAGGACCCCGAGTACTACAACGGGCTGCACGTGAAGCCGACCACGCAGATGGCCGAGCGCGCGGCCGGCGGCGAGGCGATCGGCGTCGGGCCGTTCGACTTCACGCCGCCCAACCGCCACACGGGTGAAGCATGAGCAGCGCGCTCGACGTGCGCGGCGACTGGGACCCCGAGGGGTTCGACACCGACGAGATGATCCTCAACATGGGGCCGCAGCACCCCGCGACGCACGGCGTGCTGCGGGTCGAGCTGCGCACGGACGGCGAGATCGTCCGCGCGGCGCGGCCCCACATCGGCTACCTGCACCGCTGCTTCGAGAAGCACTGCGAGAACGTCGACTACCCCGGCGTGCTGCCCTACACCGACCGCCTCGACTACTGCGCGGCGATGGGCAACACGCTCGGCTTCGCGCTCGCGGTCGAGAAGCTGCACGCGATCGAGGTCAGCCCCTACGTCGCCACGATCCGCGTGATCATCGCCGAGCTGCAGCGGATCGCCTCGCACATCGTGGCGGTCGGCACCTACACCATGGACATCGGGGCCTTCACCCCGTTCCTGCACCTGCTGCGCGACCGCGAGAAGATCCTCGACCTGTTCGAGTGGACCTGCGGCGCGCGGCTGCTCTACAACTACAACTGGGTCGGCGGCGTCAGCCACGACCTGCCGGACGGCTTCGTGCGGGCGACGCGCGACCTGCTGCGCGAGTTCGAGGCGGTCACCTTCCCGGAGCTCCTCGACCTGATCATCGGCAACAAGATCTTCGTCAAGCGCCTGGCCGGGGTCGGCGTGCTGTCGAAGGAGCTCGCGATCTCCCACGACCTGACCGGGCCGAACCTGCGCGGCAGCGGCGTCGCGCGCGACCTGCGCAAGGACTTCCCCTACTCCGGCTACGAGAACTACGACTTCGCGGTCTGCGTGGGCGAGGGGAAGTTCGGGCCGCTCGGCTCGTGCTTCGACCGCAACTGGGTGCGCGTGGTCGAGATGCGCGAGAGCGTCAAGATCCTGCACCAGGCGCTCGACCGCCTGGAGAAGCTCGAGAAGACGCCCGTCCACGAGAAGGTCCCCAAGCGCGTCAAGCCGCCCAAGGGCGAGGTCTACTCGCGCAGCGAGGCGCCGCGCGGCCAGCTCGGCTACTACGTGGTCGCGGACGGGAACGTCAACCCCTACCGGGTCAAGGTGAAGAGCCCCTGCTTCACGGCGATGAGCGCCTTCCACCACCTGGCGAAGGGGATGATGATCGCCGACATCATCGCGCTGATCGGCAGCCTCGACATCGTGCTGGGCGAGATCGACCGCTGAGGGCCTGATGGACGCCACCTACGAAATCCTCCACGGCTTCTTCCCCGCTCTGGCGGGCTGGCCCGCCTGGGCGGTGCTGCTGCTGATCGCCGCGCTGCCGGCGCTCGCCTGCTTCACCTTCATGGCGCTCGGGCCGCTCATCTACGTCTACGGCGAGCGCAAGATCTCGGCCTTCATGCAGGACCGCGTCGGCCCGAACCGGGTCGGCCCGATCGGGCTGCTGCAGACGCTGGCCGACACGATCAAGCTGCTGTTCAAGGAGGCGATCTTCCCGCGCGGGGTCGACCGCAAGCTGTTCGTGATCGCGCCGGTGCTCGTGAACGTCGGCGCCTTCATGCCGATGCTGGTGATCCCCTGGGGCGCGCGGCTGCAGCCGGTCGACCTCAACGTCGGCGTCTTCTACGTGACGGCGATCGCCAGCCTGTCGACGGTGGGCCTGATCATGGCGGGCTGGGCCTCGAACAACAAGTACGCGCTGTTCGGCGCGATGCGCTCGGCCGCGCAGATCGTCTCCTACGAGATCCCCGCGGTGATGATCCTGCTGCTGCCCGTGATGCTCGTGGGCAGCCTGTCGCTGCACGACATCACGCAGGCGCAGGCGGGGGGCCTTTCGAACTGGTTCCTGTTCCGCTACTTCCCGCTGATGCCGATCGCGTTCGTGGTCTTCTTCGTGGCCGGCCTGGCCGAGACGAACCGCGCGCCGTTCGACATCCCCGAGGCCGAGAGCGAGCTGGTGGCCGGCTTCCACACCGAGTACAGCGGCTTCTTCTTCGCGATGTTCTTCATGGCCGAGTACACGGAGATGTTCGTCTTCTCCGCGGTGGCCACGGTGCTCTTCTTCGGCGGCTACCTGGCGCCGCTGCCCATGCTGCAGGTGCTGCAGCTGCCGCTGCTCGGCACGATCTCGCTCGGCTGGTTCTGGCTGTGGCTCAAGGCCTGGTCGCTCGTCTTCGTGATGATGTGGCTGCGCTGGACGCTGCCGCGCTCGCGCGTCGACCAGCTGATGCACATCGCCTGGAAGGTGCTGCTGCCGATCGCGCTGGCGCTGGTCGTGGTGGTCGGCGGCTTCGCCCTGCTGCCCGCGACGCGCGACGGCTTCCCGTGGGACCGCTTCGTCGGCTGGCCGATCGCGGCCGGCCTCTTCCTCTTCCTCCTCAACGTCATGCTCCGCGCGCTGCAGTGGAACCGCCGCCGCGCGCGCGAGCTGGCGGCCTAGGTAGCGCGATGGTGCAGTGGTTCGAGGACGTCTGGCAGGGGTTCTGGACGGTGCTGGTCGGGATGCGCATCACCTGGCGCCACCTGTTCACCAGCCCCGTGACGCTGCAGTACCCGAGCGTGAAGTGGCCGCTGCCGCCGAAGAGCCGGATGCGGCTGTTCATGAACTACGAGGACTGCATCGGCTGCGGCCAGTGCGCGCGCGCCTGCCCGGTCAACTGCATCGTGATCAAGGCGGAGAAGCGCCCGGCCGACGCGCCCCCGATCTGGGCGGCGAACGGCCAGGCGATCAAGCTGCACGTGGCGCAGTTCGACATCGACATGTCGCTGTGCTGCTACTGCAACCTGTGCACGTACCCCTGCCCCACCGAGTGCCTCTACATGACGCCGGAGTACGAGTTCGCGACGAACGACCTGACGCAGCACCTGTACCGCTTCGCCAAGAAGGACGCCCGCTTCATCCTGGAAGACCCGAAGAAGAAGGCGGCGGCGGCCGCCGCCCCGGCGACCCCGCCTGCGCCCGCGGCGCCTCCCGCCGCGACGGGAGCCTGACGCCATGAACGCCGAAGCCTTCGTGTTCTGGCTGTTCGCGAGCGTCACCGTGGCCTCGGCCGCGGTGGTGGTGCTCTCGCGCAAGCTGATCTACAGCGCCTTCGCGCTGCTGTTCACCTTCTTCGGCGTGGCCGGGCTCTACGTGCTGCTCGGCGCCGACTTCCTGGCCGCGGTGCAGCTGCTCGTCTACGTCGGCGGCATCCTGGTGCTGCTGCTGTTCGGCGTGATGCTCACGCACAAGATCTACGACCTCGAGCTGCGCAACGAGACGAGCCAGCTCGCGCCCGGCCTGATCGTCGGGGCGGGCCTGTTCGTGATCCTGACGGCGACGGCGCTGCGCACCCAGTGGGCCGGCACGCCGCGCCCGCCGGCGCCCACCACCGAGGCGATCGGCCGGCTGTTCATGGGCCACTACCTGCTGCCGTTCGAGACGGCCTCGATCCTGCTGCTGGTCGCCCTGGTGGGCGCGGCGATGATCGTCCGCCGGCGGAGGGACGCGTGATCGGCATCCAGCACTACCTCGTCGTCTCCGCGGCGCTCTTCTCGCTCGGCATCCTCGGCCTGCTCACCCGGCGCAACGCGGTGACCGTGCTGATGAGCATCGAGCTGATGTTGAACGCGGCCAACGTGAACCTCGTGGCCTTCTCGCGCTACTCCTCCGGCAACCTCGGCGGCCAGATCTTCGGCGTCTTCGTGATCGTCGTGGCGGCGGCGGAGGTCGCGGTGGCGCTCGCGATCGTGCTCACGCTGTACCGCCTGCGCCGCACGCCGAACCTCGACGAGGCGGACATCCTGAAGGGCTGACCCCAAGACCATGGAAGAGCTCCTCCGCAGCCTCGCCCTGTTCAAGCCGGAGCTGGCGCTCGTCGCCGGCCTGCTGGCGGTGGTCGCCGCCGACGCCGTCGGCGGCCGCGTGCGGGCCGCCTCGGTCCGCCTGCTGAGCCTGGCCTCGCTCGCCTGCGCCTTCGGCTTCGTGCTGCAGCTGCAGGCCGCGGGCACGCAGGCGACCCTGTTCTCCGGCATGCTGGTGCTCGACCCGCTCGGCGCCGCCTTCAAGCTGCTGCTGGTGGCGGCGGCGCTGCTGACGCTGCTGGCCTTCAGCTTCCGTAACTCGAGGGAGCTCGCGGGCCTCGGCCAGGGCGAGCTGTACGCGCTGGTGCTGGCGCTGACGCTGGCGAGCCTGCTGCTGGCGGCGGCGAACGACCTCGTGATGCTGTACCTCTCGCTCGAGACGGTCTCGATCACCTCCTACGTGATGGTGGCGTACCTCAAGGGCGACCGCATGTCGAACGAGGCCTCGCTGAAGTACGTGGTGTTCGGCGCCGCCTCGACCGGCACCATGCTCTACGGCTTCTCGCTGCTCTACGGCCTGTTCGGGACGACCTCGCTGCCGGGCATCCAGGAGGCGCTCGCCGGCGGGATCCCCGACGCGAACCGCTTCGTGGTCTACGCGATCACGCTGCTGGTCGTCGCCGGCTTCGGCTTCAAGATCGCGGCGGTGCCGTTCCACTTCTGGTGCCCCGACGTCTACCAGGGCGCGGCGACGCCGGTGACGGCCATCCTCTCGGTGCTGCCCAAGGCCGCGGGCCTCGCGATCGTGCTGCGCTTCTTCTACGGCACCTTCGCGATGGCGACCACGGGGCCGTGGGACCTGGTGGGCACGGTCGAGTGGCAGAAGCTGCTGATGCTGATCGCCGCCGTGACGATGACGGTCGGCAACGTGGCGGCGCTGACGCAGACCAACATGAAGCGGCTGCTCGCCTACTCCTCGATCGCGCACGCGGGCTACCTGCTGATGGGCCTGGTGGCGCTGTCGGACAACGGGGCGCGCGGCGTGCTCGTCTACCTCGCCGCCTACCTGGTGATGAACCTGGGCGCGTTCCTGGTCGTGACGCTCGTGCACCTGCACGAGGGCAGCTTCGACCTGCGCGACTACCCCGGCCTGTGGCGGCGCGCCCCGTTGCTGACGCTGGCGATGGCGTTCTTCCTGCTGTCGCTCGTCGGCATCCCGCCCTTCGTCGGCTTCCTGGGCAAGCTGTACGTGTTCGCGGCGGTCATCGAGAAGGGCTACGGCTGGCTGGCGGTGGTCGGCGCCGTGAACGCCGCGATCGGCGCCTTCTACTACTTCCGCGTGCTCAAGGTGATGACGATCGACGCGGGCAACGAGGACAAGCCGGCCGTCACGCTGGCCTGGGCCGACAGCGCCTGGCTCGTCGCCTTCGCGCTCGCGAACCTCGTGCCGCTGCTGTTCTGGTCGTGGATCGAGGGCTGGGCGCACGGCGCGCTCGTCCTCTACGCCGGCCGCTAGCCCTCGTCAGGGCTGTCTCACCCAGCCGGGCGGCAGGCCCGTCTTCCGGTAGGCCTCCTCGAGCTCGACGAGGGCCTGGCGGGCCTGCTTGAGCTCCGGCGTCTCGATCTGCTCCTTGATCCGCATCGGGACCGGGACGCCGGCCTGGAACTCGGTGCGCACGACGTCGCGCCAGGACGCCGCCTCGGCCCGGGCCAGCTGCTCGCGCGCGTTGGCGAAGCGCACCCGCCACTCCGCCTGGAGGAGCGTCCGCTCGTGCCGCTCGCGCTCCAGCGGCTCGGCCGGACCCGGCTTCGTCTCGGGCGGCGCGGGGTCCGGGTGCGCGACCTCCGTGCCCGGCTCTGCGGCGGCGGCGGTCTCTGCGCCTGCTGTCGGCTCGCCCGTCCCGCCCTTGCCGGTCGACAGGTCGTTGTTCCTGAACACCGGCGCGCCCGCCGGGCCCTGCTGCCGGCGCTTCTGTCGTTCCCTGGCGGCGGCGCCTCCGAGGCCCTGCGCCCCGGCCGCGACCGGGAGGACGAGGGCGAGCAGCGCGAGGCCGAGGGCGAGCCTCACTCGATCTCCAGGCCGTCGATCCAGAAGCGGCGGCTGCGCGCGAGCCCCAGGATCGCCTTCTCCGTGAAGGCGCGCGGGTCCGCGAACTCGGCCAGGGCCTCGTCCTGCCGGTGGATGTAGGCGCCGAGGTCGGCGACCACGAGCCACGGGTCCTGGGGGTCGAGCAGCTGCTGGCGCGTCCAGTCGAAGGCGCCCGCCGCCGGCGCGTAGCGCGGCGAGACGAGCGCGTCGAGCGCGAGGCGGACGAGCGGGTCGAGCGCGTAGACGTCCTGCGGCCGGTAGACCCGCCCGTCGCGCCAGGCCCGCGTCTCGAGCGCGCCCAGGCCGAAGAGGAACAGGTTCTCCTCGCCCACCGCCTCGGCCAGCTCGCGCACGGTGCCGTCGCGGGTGCCGAGCGTCACCGCGCCGTTCACGGCCAGGCCGAGCGCCCGGGCGCCCGCGGCGCCGGAGCCGGCGGTCCCCGGCTGGTTCGACAGGTCGGCGGCGGCCGCGAGCCGCTGGAGCGTCGTGTCGTCGCACTCGGGCAGGACCACGACGCGCAGGCTGGCGCGCGCGCGGGGGTCGGCGTTGACGGCGGCGGCGACCGCCTGGGCGAGGGCGAGCAGCGGCTCGGTCGAGGGGCCTGCGGCCTCCGCGACGCGCGCGAGCACGACGGTGCGCGGCACCGGCGGCGTCCAGCCGCCCGAGGCCACGCGCAGGTGCTCGCGCACGATCCCCAGCACGTTCAGCAGCGGGCGCTCGTGCGGCACCAATGCCCCGACGCGCACGTCGACCATCCCTTCCGGGTCGACGGCGACGCCGCGCTCGCGCAGCCACGAGCCGAGCTGTTCGCGCGCCTGGCGCCGGGCCCGCCGGAAGCCGTCGCGGAAGGCCGCGTCGAAGGCCAGCGTCTCGAGCCGCGCGAAGGCCTCGCGGTCGGACGGCCAGCCCGGCCCCAGCGACTCCGCCAGCAGGGCCGCCAGGCCCGGGTTCCCCTCGGCCAGCCACCACGCCGCGTGGACGGGCGTGGGGCGGGCGTGCATCTCGCGGCCCTTCAGCAGCGCGAGGTCGGCGAGCGTCTCGGCCGCCGGCCCGTCCCACGGCGTCGCGACATCGACGCGCCTGGCGCCAAGGACACCGAGCAGCCCCGGCCGCAGCCGCTGCTCCGCGCCCTCGCGGAACAGCGACAGCCGCCGCCGCCTCTCCCCGTCGCCCGGCCAGCGGGCCTCGACGGCCTCGAGCTGCCGCCGGTTCACCTCGTAGAGCAGCTCGAGCAGGCGCGGCCGCTCGCCGGCGAGCCACGCGCTGCGCCAGAAGGGCCGGCCGGGTTCGCTCTTCGGGCTGCCGAAGCGGGACACCACGGCCGCGCGCACGCGGGCCCAGGCCTCGTCCCAGGGCAGGC
>JBGASI010000685.1:0-2136 GCA_044229815.1 Vicinamibacteria bacterium
CGCCCACGTGGTAGGGCAGGCCGCAGTTCGCGAAGGAGACGTCGGGCCCTCGCTCGAACAGCGTGATCTCGGCCGCCTCGGAGAGCCGGCGGGCGCGCGCCGCGGCGCTCGCCCCGCCGGCCACTCCTCCCACGATCGCGAGCCGCAGCCGCTCGGCCACGGCTAACGCCCGATCAGGCGGGACAACACGCTCTTCGGCCGCGGGCACTGGCAGCGCTGGTCCTTCGGCACCCCCGCCAGCGCCTCCTCCACGTGCGCCCCGCAACCGCTCCAGGTCGGCTTCCCGCAGCGCGGGCACGTCACCCTCTGGCACATCGCTCGTTCTCCTTGTCGTTCTCTCAGCGCCCGCCCTGGGCGGCGTCCTGCGGCACGCAGGGCTTCAGGCCCAGCTTGCGGAAGATCGCCATCGCGGGACAGCTGTTCGTGAAGCCGGACTGGAACAGGTTCAGCCCGACGAAGGCGGTGAACAGGAACCAGCCGGGGTGAACCCAGTAGCCGAGCGCCAGCGATAGCAGCACGAAGAAGCCGGCCAGGGCGCGCAGCGCGCGTTCGATCGTCATCCATCCCTCCTAGTGAGCCGTCAGCGGCTCCGTCGTCTCGAGCGCGACCGGGGTCTCGCCGGGCGGCAGCGCCTCGCGGCGAAGCTCCTCGGCGCGCCCGCCGCGCGCGATCAGGTAGTACACCACCGGCACCGCGATCCGCGACAGGAGCGTCGCCGCGACCTCGCCGCCCATCAGGCTGATGGCGAGGCCCTGGAAGATCGGGTCGAACAGCATCACCGCCGAGCCCACCACGACGGCCGCGGCGGTCAGCAGCATCGGGCGGAAGCGCACCGCGCCCGCCTCGACCACCGCGTCCTCGAGCCGCATCCCCTGCCGCAGCTTCAGCTCGACGAAGTCGACGAGGATGATCGAGTTGCGCACGATGATCCCGGCGCCGGCGATGAAGCCGATCATCGAGGTCGCGGTGAAGAAGGCGCCCATGCCCCAGTGGCCGGGCAGGATGCCGATCAGCGAGAGCGGGATGGGCAGCAGGATCGCCAGCGGCACCGTGAAGGACTGGAACCAGCCCACCACCAGCACCGCGATCAGCGCCAGCACGACGGCGAAGGCGATGCCGAGGTCGCGGAACACCTCGTAGGTCACCTGCCACTCGCCGTCCCACTTCATGGCCAGCCGCTCGGAGGTCTCCGGGGCCTCGGTCGAGTGGCGCTCGAGGGACGCGCCTCCGGGCAGCTTCAGGGCGTCGAGCTTCTCGTCGAGGGCGAGGATCGCGTAGACCGGGCTCTCCTTTTCCCCGGCGAGGTCGCCCATCACGTAGGTCACCGGCTTGAGGTCCTTGCGCACGAGCGGCTGCGGCTCGGGCGAGCGCTCGACCCGCGCCAGCTCGCCGACGGCGACCTGGCCGCCGAGCGGCGAGTCGACGCGCAGCGAGAGGCGACGCTCCTGGCTCGCCCGGTCGGAGGCCGAGAGGCGCACGCGCACCGGCACCGGCTCGCGCGAGGCCGGCACGTCGAGGCGCGCCACGTCGCGGCCGGCGCCCGGGCCGGCCAGCGTCTCCACGGCGGCGGCCGCGGGGATGCCCTTGAGGCCTGCCTTCTCGCGGTCGAGGCCCACCAGCACGCGGTCGCGCTCGGCCTCCAGCGAGTCGTGCACGTCGACGACGCCGGGCGTCGACTCGAACAACGCCCGCACCGCCCGCGCCGCCTCGTGCCGGGCCTGCTGCGTCGGCCCGTAGACCTCCGCCACCATCGTGTCCATCACCGGCGGCCCGGGCGGGATCTCGACCACCTTCACCCGCGAGCCGCGGCGCCTGGCGATCTCGACCAGCGCCGGCCGCACGCGCTTGGCGATGTCGTGGCTCTGGGCCTCGCGCGCGTCCCTGGGCGCCAGGTTCACCTGCAGGTCGGCGGCGTGCGCCATCCGGCGCAGGAAGTAGTGGCGCACGAGGCCGTTGAAGTTGAAGGGTGCGGCGTTGCCCGCGTAGAGCTGGACGTCCTTGACCTCCGGCACCTGCGTCGTGAGGTACGCGCTCATCTGCCGGGCGGTCTCGAGCGTGACCTCGAGCGGGGTGCCCTCGGGGTGGTCGATCATCACCTGGAACTCGCTCTTGTTGTCGAACGGCAGCATCTTCACC
>JBGASI010000686.1:0-2130 GCA_044229815.1 Vicinamibacteria bacterium
GGCGCCGGCGCCGACCGCGGAGCCCGCGCCGTTCCCGTCGCACGCGGAGGCCGACGCCGCCATCGCTGCGGCCGAGGCCGAGGGCGAGTGATGCGCCACCTCTACCGGATCACGAGCCGCCACGGGGTCGACCTGGTGGCAGCGGACGACGCGCGGCAGGCGCTGGGCGCGTGGGCGGCCGTGCGGGACCAGGACTGCGACCCAGCGGCGGCCACCGCGCAGGTCGAGCAGGTGGACGACGAGGAGATGTTCGGCAAGACGGCCGCGCGGTGGGTGGCGGACGCATTCGAGCGCCCGCACATGCTTCCGCCCTGGTTCGCGGAGCCCCGCTCGTGATCGGACACCTGACTGCCGGCATCCTGCTCACGCTGTCGCTGCTGTTCATGCTGACGTGCCTCGTCGGCATCGGGCTGTCGAGCAAGGCGCGGCGATGAAGACACAGCTTGGCCTGCCTATCGGCGGGCAAGACCAGCCCAATACCGGGCTGGGGTCGGGTGCTCCTGAAGAGAGAGCCGACAGCGGCAGCTTGGGGGCTGCGCCGGGCCGTGTGGAGCGGCAGCCGGCGCAGCCAGAGTTCAGCACGCGCTACTTTGTGTACTGCGCCGCCCTCGGCCGCTCACCCGACGAGCAACTCGCCTACGACCGCGAGGCGTACCCCGGCGGGAGCATGGCGGGCTACATCTGCTGGATCAGCCGGCGCGTCGAGGAGTGGCGAGCGGCCAACCCGCAGCACCGGGGGCCGCTGCCGGACGCCTTCGCTGACTGGCTCGCAGCGTGGTCGGACCCGCCGGCAATCCCGCCAGCGGCAATACAGGAGGGTCTGCCTAGCGACACGCGCTCGGATGGAAGTGGCCGGGCCGGCTCCAGAGCAGCGGGGCCGGCCCGTTACGGCTCCCGGGCCGGGGACGAGCCGCAGCGCCCGGCAGAACGCGTTCTCGCAAGCGAGGTGCCCCTCCCATGACGATCAGCAGCAGCCTCTCCGACGTCTTTCTCACCCCGCAGCTCCCACGCCGAAACCGACTGCACCCGGTGGCGATCGTCCCGGGCGGCGGGTCCGGCTCGTGGGCCCGGCCGCCGGCCGGCTGTCGCTGCACCGACGGCCTCGGCTTCCAGCGGCGCGACCACGACTTCAGCATCTCGGCCCGCGACGGGATGCGCTGCCTCCACTGCGGCGCCTTGGAGCCAACGCGCTGATGGGCTTCACGAAGCTGGACGAGGGCATCCTCCAGTCGAGCGTGATGGCCGCCGACCCCGTCACGTTCAAGGTCTGGATCGCACTGCTCGCAGCATGCAAGGCCGACGGCGTTGCGCCCGTGGCCCCGACCTTCCTCGCGTCCGTCTGCCGGCTCACCGATGAGCAGGTGCGGCACGCGCTCGCGGAGCTTGCCGGCCCGGACCCCGACAGCCGAGGCACGGAAGCGGACGGCCGGCGGATCGAGCGCGTCAACGGGGGGTGGAGGATCGTGAACTACGCGCGGTATCGCAAGCTCGCGCTCCGCGACGCGGCGACCGAGACGAAGCGCGAGTATCGGGACGGGCGCAGGGCCGACCCGCGCGCCGGCTTCGTCTACTTCGCGCGCTCGGGCGACCGCGTGAAGATCGGCTTCTCGAAGAATCCCTGGTCGCGCGTCGCGGAGTTGAAGATCGCCGCGCCCGACATCGTGCTCATGGGATCGTTCCCGGGCAACGAGGCCGACGAGGCCGACCTACACGCTCGCTTCGCCGCGCTGTCCGTCGGTGGGGAGTGGTTCCGCGCGGAAGCCAGCCTGCTCGGCGAGATCGTAGTCCGGACTACGGCTGTTCGTAGTCCGGACTGCTCTGCTTCTGCTTCTCCGTCTGTCGTTGTTCCGTTAGGGGAGGGTGTGGGAGGGGAGCCACAGTCCGACGAGCGCCCGGCCGACCGCTTCATCCGGGGGACCAACTTCAGGGCCGCCTGCGACCTCGACGTGAAGATCCTCCGCGCCGTCCGGCAGTTGGTCGAGGAGACGGGCGAGCAGCCGCACGTCTGGATGCGCCGGGTGACGAGCTACAAGCGGCCGGACGGGAGCATGACGGCCGGCGTCGAAGACCCCGCGCGTCTCGGCTCGGTGCTCGCCCGCGAGAAAGCCCTCGCCGACGCCGAGTGGCACC
>JBGASI010000130.1:0-9821 GCA_044229815.1 Vicinamibacteria bacterium
GGGGAACCTGCCGGCCGGGTGAGCAGGGACGGACGGCGGCGCTGGTGATGACATGGACGGTCCTGACGCCGTGCATTCTGCGGGAAGGCGTGCGCGCGTTCAATGACCTCCGAGGTAATTGCGCGGCGGTCGCCGGTGCGCGAGCCTGTGGACGTCACTCGCTTCGAGGAGGTTCGCGATGTCCGCTCGTCTGCTCGCGCTGTTCGTCGTGCTGGTTCTGTTCGGGGCGCTCACGGCCGTCGCCCTCGCCGACGTGGGCTACCTCGGGATCCTCGAGCCCCACTTCCGGTCGTGGGGGGCGGGACAGGTGCTGGCCGACCTGGTGATCCTCGGCCTCCTCGCGTGCATCTGGATGGTGAACGACGCCAGGCAGCGCGGCGCGACGGTGTGGCCGTTCGTGCTGCTGACGCTGGCGGCCGGCTCGTTCGGTCCACTGCTCTATCTTCTGGCCCGCGAGATGAGCGCCAGGTGGGCCAGGCAGCAGGCCTGACACGCCACGCTCACCTGTTCTCCTCGGCCGGTTGTCGGCCGCGCCGGGGCGGGGCCGGAGGGCACAGCCACCCGAGGCCATGCTCTTCGAAGAAACGCTCCGCCTCGGGGTCGCGGCGAAGGGCGTCGACCACGTGGGTCCCGAACGCGCCCCCGCCGCAGGCGTACTCGCCGGCCGCGCCGCCGCCGATGGCGACACGCCCCACGGCGCCGCCCCCGATGGCCGTCGCGCCCACGGCCGCGCCGCCGACGGCGAGCAGCACGCCGAGGGCCAGGCCGCCGAAGCTGGCGAGACCGATCGAAACGCCGCCGAGGCAGATCCCGCCCGCCGCGAAGCCACCGATCGCCACCGCGCCGATCGCGGTGTCGCCGATGGCGACGACGCCGCGGGCGTGCCCTCGCAGCCGACCGCTGTCCGGGTCGGGCCCGATCGCCACCGAGATGAGCGGGAGCCCGCCGAGGGCGGCGGAGCTGCGGTAGCGGATGCCCCGCAGGCGCGTGCGGCGCAGGCGAGCGACCTCCGCCTCCAACTCGCGCACCCGGATCTCAAGTTCCTGCTCGGTAGCCACAAGACACCCCAAGCGGGCACACGATATCGCACTCGCGGGCGATCCGCTGGCGGTGTGCTCGAAGGAGTGGCCGGACATGCCGACGCGGCGGAGGTCGAGCCGGCCCGCGAGGGCGTGGCCGGAGCCGTAGAGCTTGCTGTCCGCCGAGGTGAACTTCACGACCGGCAGGTCCTCCTCGAGCGCCCCGGTCTGGTACGGGAAGACGAAGCCGTCGATGCGGTTGACGAAGACCGTTGCCTCGCCCACGAGGCGCGGGGTCCGGCAGCGCAGCGACAGATCGGCTCCGTGGGGCCACCGCAGCGCTGTTCGGCGCGAAGGAGGTGTGATCGACACGTCCCCCGAACTGGAGCGAGGGGTGCCGGAAGCGTCGTTCCGCCCTCTCCACGTACGGGACGCCGTAACGCGTGTCCATCGTCCGAGACGAGGCTGGCCGTGGCGGGATCGAGGGTGACGCCGTGGTCGGCCGACTGGCTGGACAGGTCGCGGGTGCGGGCGCCGTTCTCGAGGATCGGCACGCGGTCGTTGTCGAGGCCGCGCACGACGGGCCGCGCGTTGCCCGAGCCGAAGCTGCGCACGTCGACGCCCGGCGTGTCGCGTGCATTCGGGCTGACCGTCACTGGCGGTTCGACGGGACCAGCGACACGGAGGCTCCGGCCACGGGCCGGCCGTCGGTGTCCGAGCCCTTCACCTCGACGGTCGCCGCCGTCGCGGCGCTCGTCACTATCAGCGGCGTCGCGAGGCTGATCAAGGTGCGCAGGAGGGCGGCGGGAGAGTGGACTAGTCGGGGGCGTACGGTCGGCGCGAGGGGGCCGGGCCCTGGGGCGTCAGAGGCGCAGGAGCGTGCTGCGCAGGATCCTGGCCTGGGACCGGCTGACCGCCAGCTCTTGGCCGTTCGCCATGATCGCCAGGTAGGTCCCGCCGGGCATGGGGCTGAAGCGCGTGATCAGGCGCATGTTCGCGAGGTTTCCGCGCGAGAGCCGCACGAAACGGGCTGGATCGAGCCGCGCCTCCAGGTCCTTGAGGCGGTAGCAGATCACGTGCTTCTCGCCCCGGACGGTCGTGAGATGGAGGAGCTCTCCCTCGGCCACCGCCGAGACGATCTGGTCGGTGGGCAGCATCAGGATGTCCTCGCCCTTCCGCACGGGGAGCCGTTCCACGTAGCGTGGACGCGTGCGGTCGTACTCGGCCATCGCCAGCCTGAGGTGGGCCGTGTGATCCTCCCGCCAGCCCGGCTTGGCCAACCGGTCCCGGACCCGGCGGAAGGTCTCCTGGAGTCGCGCCTGCGCCACCGGCTTCAGCAGGTAGTCCACGGCGTTGACGTCGAAGGCGCGCGCCGCGTACTCGTCGTAGGCGGTGACGAACGCGAAGAGAGGCATCGTCTCCGCCTTCACGACACGAGCGACCTCCAGGCCGTCCATCTCGGGCATCTCGAGGTCCAGCAGGGCCAGATCCGGCCGGACGCGCTCGATCACCGAGACGGCCTCGGGCCCCGTCCCGGCCTCCCCGACGACCTCGGCCTCCGATCCGGCATCGATCATCTCCTCGAGCACCGCGCGGGCGGGGCGTTCGTCGTCGGCCACCACGATTCGCAAGCGGACCGTCATCGAAGCGGCCCAGCCATCTCGCCAGCATCCAGCCTGCCCACACGGTGCACGGGGCTTCCCGGTAGCCGCAGCGCCACCCGCGTTCCCTGGCCCGGGCGGCTGGTGATGGAGAGCCGAGCCTCGGCCCCGTAGTGCGCGCGCAGCCTTCTTTGGACGTTGTCGAGGCCCACGCCTCGCGCGCGTCCGGCCGCCACTGCCGCCTCGCTGGCGCCCACACCCGTGTCCGCGACCTCTATCACGAGGGTGCTCTCCGCCGCCCCGTCGGTCTCCTCGGACCAGGCCCTCACGACGACCTCACCGCCTTCCTTCCGTGGGCTGATGCCGTGCTTGATCGCGTTCTCGACGAGGGGTTGGACCAGCAGCGGCGGGATCGAACGTCCCCGCAACGATGCGGGCACATCCATGCGAAGCCGCAATCGGTCCTCGAAGCGGGCGCGCTCGATCGCGAGGTAGGCCTCCACGAGGGCGACCTCCTCGCCCAGCGTGACGACGTCGCCGCCCGAACGCTTCAGGACCGCCCGGAGGAGCTGGGTCAGGTCCTGAAGCGTGCTGCGCGCACGGTCAGGGGAAGCCGTCATCAGGTAGCCGAGGGTGTTGAGGGCGTTGAAGAGGAAGTGAGGGTTGAGCTGGGCCTGCAGGGCCCTGAGCTCGGCCTCCGTGGCGAGCTTGGCCATCAGCTCCTCCCGGAGGTCGCGCTCGCAGCGCTCGTGGATCCAGCGCAGGCCGTCGAGGCGGCGCGCCGCGGCGTGTGCCACGCTCTCCAGCAGCGTGACGTCGTCCGAGAGGATGCGGCGGCCACCGGCCAGGGAATCGAAGCTCAGCGCGTAGTGGGGCGGCTCCGCGGTCGGGATCGAGACCGTGACGCTGGACCGCCCGGAACGATCGACCTGCACTAGGGCCTGGCCCGCCGGGGCTGCCTCCGCGGACTCGTCCCACGACGTCCGTCCCGCGCTCAGCGTGGCGCCCAGAGAGCCCGTCATCAGCTCGAGGACATCCTCCGGAGTGTCGCAGTCGACCAATCGGCGCATGATCTCCGCCCGTACCCCGACAGAGTCCGGACGATTCAGGAGGGCGCTGTCGACGAACCAGGCGCTGGCGCCGCGGATGACCGGATAGCTCAGAGCGATGCCGGCGGCCAGCGCGAGGACCGCCAGGACCCCCTGGGGTGGAAGCGGTGCCGCGGCGGCCCCAGGGCCGAGCTGCACACCGAAGAGCCCCAGGTGGAGGCCGGCGACTAGGGCCACGAGCGCCATCACCGCGAATGCCCGCTTCAGGAAGACGTCGGCGAGAACGAACCGGTAGTCGCTCCAGAGGATCGCCAGCGCCAGCGGTATGGAGGCGTGATGGCCGAGCACGACCGCTGGCCAGGTGTCGGCGCCCGGCTCGTGGTGGCCCAAGTGCCAGGCCGACACGCCGAAGAGAGCCAGTGCCGCCATCCAGAGCAGCCCGCCGCTGCGGCGCGCCTCCCGAGGTGACGCCCACACCATGAGCGCGACGAGGATGAGGAAGCCCGCGGCAAGCGCCTGGAAGGCGCCGCGCGACGGGGTGGAGCCGGACAGGGCTGCCTCGCGGAGTTGCACGAGCCCGGCGCTGCCTGCAAGCGCGTAGGCAAGGCCGGTGATCCAGTGGCCGGCGAGACGGGCGCGGCGGTCGCCTTTCCACGACCTGACCGTCGCGTGAACGAACACGGCCGGCAGCAGGCCTAGCGAGGAGTAGGCAACCGCGAACAACGTGGGGGCCGCGTGAGGACGGGCGACGAGCAGGAGAGCACCCACGTTCCAGGCCAGGCCGAGGATGCCCGTCACCAAGGCGAGGTCGTCGACCCGCCGGATGCGGGCGAGGTCGCCCAGGGCGCCCCGGGCGACCATCACCAGCAGCATCCCATAGAGCGCCGCGCCGGTGAGGAAGCCGACGCCGTGCAGGATCTGGACGTGGTACTCGGCAGTCAATGGCGCTGATCGTCCCCCTGCGAACCGTCCCCGGGCGCCCCCGATCCGGCGGGCCGGAGATCGAGGAGTGTAGTCCGCACTCCGAGGCAGATCGCCAGAGTATCCTACGGGGCGAGGGACGTGGTCGAAGGGCGCCCAGCGGGCGGGGTCCTGCCGGCTGCGGGTCCCTGAGCTTGAGCGCAGCCTCGGAGTGCTCGCCTGGCGCCGTAAACTCGCCGCCCCCTGGATCGGAGTCATGGCAACCAGCCAGAGTACGATCGACTTCCTGCTCGACCAGCTTGCCGGCCTGCCTGGCATTCGAGCCCGCAAGATGTTCGGCGAGTACGCCCTCTACTGCGGGGAGAAGGTCGTCGCGCTGGTGTGCGACAACCAGCTCTTCGTCAAGATCACACCGGCTGGCAAGGCGCTGATGGGCGCGCGGTACGCGGAGGGGCAGGCGTATCCCGGGGCAAGGCCCTCCATGGTCGTCGGTGCCGAGGAGATCGAAGACGCTGATCGACTGTGCGAGCTGCTGCGTCTCACGGCGGCTGCCCTGCCCGCGCCCAAGCCCAAGGGGCCCAGGAAGGCGCGGCCCGGCCACTAGCGGACGCGGTCCCTACTCCCCGGCGAGAGGCGCGAGCACACGGCGCGCGTGTTCGACCGAGCGCCGGTGCGCCTCGACGACGTCCAGCGAGGCCGGCGTGCCGTTCTCGACTCCCTGCTCGAGCACGACGTGGGGCCGCCGGTGGCGGCCCACGAGCTCCCGAACGAGGCGCGGGTAGTCGACGTCGCCGTCCGCGAGTGTCTCGGACCAGACGCCCTGCCGCGACTGGCGCACGTGAATCTCGGCGACGCGGTCCGCGTAGAGGCGCAAGACGTCGAAGAGGGCCACCTGGGAGTCGCCGGCGCCGCGGTAGACCCAGTGGGCGTCGAGGCAGAAGTGGACGTGGCGCGGGTCGGTGCCGGTGAGCATGTGGTGAAGCTCGCGGGCGGCGAGGCGCAGCTCGACGTCGTGGTTGTGGTAGGCGAGCTGCATGCCCAGGCCGGCGAGGTCACGCCCCAGGCGGTCGAGCGCCTCGGCCTGGCCCGCGAGCTGGGCGTCGGTCTTGTTCTCGGGGCCGCCCCAGCGGATGGGGCTCGGGTTGGTGACCACGATCGCGGCGCCGAGCGGCTGCGCCGCGCGCGCGATCGCCAGGACGTCGGCCACGCTCGCGCCGACGCGGTCCGGCTCGTGGAGGACGCTGTTGACGTAGAGCGAACGCATCTCGAGCCCGTGCTTGCGCAGCAGGGGCCCGAGAAGGGCGAGGTCGGCCGGCGACTCGACGAGCGGCTCGAGCCCGCTGAAGCCCGCCGAGGCCATCTCGCCGAGCGCGGCGTCCCACAGGTGCGCGAGCGCCTTGCCCTCGCGCCTGTAGAAGACGTCCCAGGAGTACTGGCTGCACGCGAGAGCCAGGGGTCGGCTGGCGGCTCGGAGCTGCGCAGCGCCGGTCGCGAAGGCGCCCGCGCCGAGGGCGGCGACGGTCAGGAATTCACGTCGGTCGGTGTCCACAGCCGCGATCTTAGACCGATCGCGAGCGAGGCGGCTGCCCGCTGCCGAGGGCTGGTGGGCGCTGTAGGATTCGAACCTACGACTTCCACCGTGTGAAGGTGGCACTCTACCGCTGAGTTAAGCGCCCGACGAGAACCGAAGAATAGTCCGGCGCCCGGCGGCGGTCAAGACCGCCGGGCGCGGCGCCCGCCGCTACTGCGGCCGGTCGACGTACACCTGGCCCCAGGCCCCGTTGCGGCCCGTGGCCCGGTAGGTGCCGCCGCGGTACACGTCGAGCGCGTACTGGTTCGTCCCGTGGTTCTGGCAGCCGCTGGCCGGTCCGGTGCAGAGACTACCCTCCGGCTGGCGGGTCCAGGTGGGGCCCGCGCGGCCGGTGTCCTCCGCGTTGCCGACCGCCCACTTCTCGCACGGGACGCGCTCGGGGCTGCCCTCGATGCGCACGGGGCAGAACGAGCGGCCGTCCGTGTAGCCGATCGTCGCGCAGTAGCCGATGTCGGGGCCCACGAGCGGCGTCGAGTCGAGGGTGTCGATCTCCCCGGGGATGTGGATCTTCACGTTGAAGCGGGTGATCGGCGGCGGGTAGGGGGTGCCGCAGCCGCTGCCCGGCGGCGGCAGTTCGGTGCTGCGCGTGACCGGGAAGCTCGACGGCGTGCAGGTCTCGCGGTAGGTCCCGTTGCGCCGCAGGTAGCCCGAGCCCGTGATCACGTCGAAGGCCTCGGAGAAGGCGTTCTCGTTCTTCACCAGGATCCGCTCGTAGTTGAAGTCGTCCGGGTCGCGCTCGGCGCAGTAGCCGGCGGCCGAGATCTGCGCGACGAGGCCGTCGAGGTAGCCGTCTCGGTCGAGCACCCGGTACTGGCCCGTGCCGACGCCCGCCTCGTCGTTCTTGTCGAAGAACTGCGGCTTGGCCGCGACCACGCGTTCCATCGCCTGCAGCACCGCGTCGAGCAGCTTCGTCGCGCTCTTGTCGCAGGTCGGGTTCGGGTCGCCCGGGCCGAGCTTGCAGGCCTGGACGACGGTGCCGCCCCCGGAGCCCGGCGTGGGCGTCGGTGTGGGCGAGACGGAGGGATTAGGCGACGCGGGCGAGCCGCCGCCGCCGCAGGACAGCGCGAGCAACGAGAATGCCCCGACCGTCGCGACGCCGACGAGGGGGAGAAGACGGCGAGTACCCATCCAACTACTGTAGCGTGGCCGTTTCGCCGGCCTCAAGCTCCGGCGGCCCGGGCACAAGCTTTGACGACTAGCGCCCGCCGTGGGCGGGGCAGGGCTCGCGCGGCTCCGTCCCGGCCACGAAGACCTCGCTGCGGGTCTTCGGGCAGCCCGGCGTCGCGAGCAGGCCGGTCTCCTTGTCGATCGTGACGTAGACGATCCCCTCCGGCGGCGGCGGGAAGGGGGACGGCTTCTGGCCGCCGAGTGCGCCCATCATGAAGTCGACCCAGATCGGCAACGCGGCCTTCGTGCCCGAGAGGCCGACCGGCGTGTTGTCGTCGAAGCCGACCCAGACCACGGCGAGCAGGTCGGGCGTGAAGCCGGCGAACCAGGCGTCGCGGTAGTCGTTCGTGGTGCCCGTCTTGCCCGCCGCGTCCGGGCTGAAGCCCATGCCCCGGGCGCCGGCGGCTGTGCCTTCGTTGAGCACCGAGCGCAGCATGTCGGTCACCAGGAAGGCCGACTCCGCCCGCACCACGCGCTCGGGCACCGGGGCGTGGTGCTGCTCGAGCACGCGTTCCTTCTCGTCAGCCACGCCGGTGATCGTGACCGGTTCGACCTTCAGCCCGCCGTTGGCGAGCACGTTGTAGGCGGTCGCCATCTCGTACGGCGTCGCCTCGAAGGAGCCGAGCGCGATCGCGGGGTAGGGCTGGATCGGCGCGCCGATGCCGAGCTTCTTCGACCACAGCGCCGCGACCTTGTCGTAGCCCACCATCTCGGCGACCTTGACGGTGGCCACGTTCATGCTCATCGCCAGCGCCCGGCGCAGCGTGACCATGCCGTGGTACTCGTCCTCGTAGTTGGTCGGGATGTACTCCTTGTCCTCGTAGAAGAAGACGGCGGGCGCGTCCTCGACCACCGTCGCCGGCGTGATCGGCGGCAGGCTCGGGTCCTCGTAGGTGGCCTCGAACGCCGAGAGGTAGACGAAGGGCTTGAACGTGCTGCCCGGCTGGCGCCGCGCCTGGATCACACGGTTGTACTGGCTGGCCCCGTACGAGCGGCCGCCCACCAGCGCCACCACCTTGCCGCTCGCCGGCTCGATCGCGATCAGGCAGCCCTGCGCCGGCGCCGTGGTCCGCTTGCGGATCAGCTTCTGCACGTTGTCGAGCCCGCGCTCGAGGGCCCGCTGCGCGAGGTCCTGCAGCTGCAGGTCGAGCGTCGTGTGGATCGACAGGTTCTGGGTGGTGAGGTCCTTCGGGTCGTAGCGCTGCCCCAGCTGGCGCCGCACCAGGTCGACGAAGTACGGTGCGTCGGTGGTGTCGACGCTCGGCCGCTCGACCAGGATCGGCGAGGCGAGCGCCGCCTCGCTGCGCGCCGCGTCGATGAAGCCCGCCTCGTGCATCGCGCGGATCACCTCGTTGCGCCGCTCGGTCGCCCGCTTCTCGTGGCGGAACGGGTTGTACGGGTTCGGCGACTGGATCATGCCGGCGAGCAGCGCGGCCTCGGGCAGCGTGAGGTTCGAGACGTCCTTGCGGAAGTAGATGCGCGCGGCCTCGCCGACGCCGTTGATGCCGAACGAGCCCGCCTGGCCGAGGTAGACGTCGTTGAGATAGAGCTCGAGGATCTCCTGCTTGGTCGCGCGGCGCTCGAGCACGAAGGCGAGCAGCGCCTCCTGCGCCTTGCGCCGGTAGGTGCGCTCCGGGGTGAGGAAGAAGTTCTTGCACAGCTGCTGCGTGATGGTGCTGCCGCCGTGCGGGATCTCCTTCTCGGTGCGCAGGTTGCGGATCGCCGCCGCGATCAGGCGGATCGGGTCGAGCCCCGGGTGGGTGAAGAAGCGGCGGTCCTCGATGGCGAGCACCGCCTTCACCAGGTGCTCCGGCAGCTGGTCGTAGCGGACGCGCCGCCTCTTCTCGCGGTCCGCGTCGAAGAGGTAGGTCACGAGCTCCGGCTCGAGCGCCTGCGCCGCGTAGCGCCGCTTCGAGGCGGGGCCGCGGATCTCGCGGATCCGGGTCACCCCGGCCTTGTCGGTCGCGAAGACGACGAGCAGCGGCTCGCTCGCGCCCTCGCCGCCGGGCCTCGGGAAGACGAGCAGGCCGTCCTCCACCACCGCGAACTGCCCGGGCTCGGGCGTCGCGCGCTCGCGCTCCGCGTAGCGCAGCCCGTTGAGCACCTTGAGCAGCCCGTGGCGGTCGAGCACCAGGCCCGGACGCAGCACGAGCGGCCGCGCGTAGACGCGCGAGGGGACGCTGCCGCGCTCGCCGCGCAGGCGCTGCTCGACCAGGATCGAGAAGCGCAGGTACTGGTAGATGAGCAGCGACGCCCCGATCACGATCGGCAGGAAGACGAGCGTCAGCAGCAGGACGACGAGGCGGAAGCGCCGGGCCGAGTAAACGCGGCGAGCGGGGTCGGTCATCGGGAAGCGAAGGGAGTATATAGCGCGCGGGCTTCAGGCGAGGGTGGCCCGCACCGCGTCGACCGCCGAGCGGTCGGGCGTGAACGCGAGCTCGAACGCGGGCGCGGCGGCGGCCGCCGCCGCACA
>JBGASI010000131.1:0-9821 GCA_044229815.1 Vicinamibacteria bacterium
CCCCGGCTCGTTCGTGCGCACGAACCTCGTCGGTACCTTCGAGCTGCTCGAGGCGGCCCGGCTGCACGTGCGCGAGCACCCGGGCGTGGCGGCGGGCTTCCGCTTCCTGCACGTCTCGACCGACGAGGTGTACGGCACCCTGGGCCCGCAGGGGCAGTTCAGCGAGACGACGCCGTACGCGCCGAACTCGCCCTACGCGGCGTCCAAGGCCGGGGCCGACCACCTGGTGCGCGCCTGGCACGAGACCTACCGCCTGCCGGCGCTGCTGACGAACTGCTCGAACAACTACGGCCCCTACCAGTTCCCCGAGAAGCTGATCCCGCTGATGATCCTGAACGCGCTCGAGGGGAAGAGCCTGCCGATCTACGGCGACGGCGGCAACGTGCGCGACTGGCTCTACGTGCGCGACCACTGCGAGGGCATCCTGCTGGTGCTGCGCCGCGGCGCCCCGGGCGGCAAGTACAACGTGGGCGGGGGCAACGAGCGGACGAACCTGCAGGTGGTGGACGCGCTGTGCGCGGCGCTCGAGGCCGAGCGGCCCGCCCGCGAGAACCCGGCGCTCGCGGCGCGCGGCCTCGCCTCCTACGCGCAGCTCAAGACCTTCGTGGCGGACCGGCCGGGACACGACCGCCGCTACGCGATCGACGCCTCGAAGATCCGCAGCGAGCTCGGCTGGCAGCCGAGCCACGCCTTCGAGAGCGGGCTGCGCGAGACCGTGCGCTGGTACCTCGACAACCGCGGCTGGTGCGAGGCGGTGCAGGCCGGGAAGTACTCGCGCGAGCGGCTCGGCCTGACGCGCTGAGCGGGCGGGCCCGCCGCCCGTTCAGTTGGGGCGGATCTCGAGGGGCCGCAGGAAATCGGTCGCCTTCTCCGCCCGCCGCTGCTTGATCGCGTCGAAACGCTGCTGCTGCGCCTCCTGGCGCGGGTCCCTCGCCTGGGTGTAGAGCATCAGCAGGTGCAGGTTGCCGAGGTAGTGCTCGGGGTCGATCGCCAGGCAGCGCTCGAGCGCCTCCGCGGCGCGCTCGGGCTGGCCGAGGCGCTGGTAGACGAGGCCGAGCTCCGAGTAGGCGTCCGCGTAGCCCGGGTTCGCCGCCACCGCGCGCAGCGCGTAGCGCAGCGCCTCGTCGAACTCGGCCTCGGCGCGGGCCATACGCGCGAGGAAGTAGTTGGCGCCGGCCGCGGTCTGCGGCCGCTCGGCCGCCGGGGCGAGCAGCGCGCGCGCGGTCACGTAGTCCTTGGCCTGGAAGGCGGCCACCCCGACCGCGAACGGCCCGCGGGGGTCCTGCGGCTGCAGCGCCTCGTACTTGCGGAAGTACGGGATCGCCTCGCCCGGGTCCTTGCGGTGCAGCGCGACCGCGCCCATGGCGTAGTTGACGGCGGGGTTCTCGGGGTCGAGCCGGACCGCCTCCTTCAGCGCGTTGTAGGCCTCGGCGCCGAGCTCCAGCTCCACGCAGACCATGCCGAAGGTGAAGTGGACGCCCGCGTTGCCGGGCTCGAGCGCGCGGGCGTGGCCGAGATAGCCGAGGGCGCCCTGGCCGTCTCCGGCCTTGCGCGCCACGCGGGCGAGATCGAGCAGAAGCGGCACGCTGTCCGGCCGACCCGCCGCCGCCGCCTCGAGGGCGTCGCGCGCGGAGGCGAGCTGCCCGGCCTTCTCCTTCAGGAGGCCGAGCCGCTGCAGGTCGTCGGCGGAGGTCTGCCCGCGCCGCTGCAGCGCCTCGAGCAGCCGCACCGCCAGGTCGTCGCGGTCGTGCGCGGAGAGCGCCGGCAGGATCGGCCGCACGTCGAGCGCCTCCACGTCGCCCCGCGCGACGAGCGCGTCCGCCGTGGCGTCGGCCGCCGCGCGCTCGCCCCGGCCCGCCTGGTCGGCCAGCAGCACGGCGAGGGCGGCCGGCCGCTCGCGGTCGGCCTGGGGCAGGCGGCCGAGCTCCGCGAGCGAGCGGTCGAACTCCCCCGTCGCCTGCAACAGCGCCGCGCTCTGGAAGCGGGCCTCGGCGTGGCCCGGCTCGTACTGCAGGATGGCCTGGTACGCCGCGAGCGCCTTGGCGGCGGCCCTGGGGTCCCGCGCGCCGCTCTCCTGGTAGAGGCGGCCCAGGTTGAGCAGCGCGTCCGTGTAGCGAGGCGAGCGCAGGAGCGCCTCGCGGAAGCGCCGCTCGGCCTCGGCCTCGTGCCCCTCGGCGGCCTCGAGCACGCCGAGGAAGTTGCGGACGGCCGGGCTCGCCGGGTAGAGGCGCGCGGCCTCGGCGAGCGCGCGCCGCGCCGCGGGACGGTCCGACTCCTCGAGGGCCTGCCGGGCCCGCGACAGCAGGTCGGGCAGCGGCACAGGCGCCTGCATGGCCAGCAGGACGAGGAGCGGCAGGACCATGCGAGCCACTATACTGCGGTCCGGGATGCGCGCTGTCCGGGCCGTTCTCGTCGCGGCGATCGGGCTCACCTGCGCCGTGGGCGCGCCCGCCCAGGAGCTGGCGGCCCCGCTGCGGGCCTCGTTCGAGGAAGGCGTGCGCGCCCTGAGGACCGGGAAGCTGGACGAGGCGGAGGCGGCCTTCCGCGCCGTGCTGGCCGGGGGCGGAGGGGCGGCCTACGTCCACAACAACCTCGGCATCGTGCTCCAGGAGCGCGGCGCGCACGAGAAGGCGATCGTGGAGTTCCGCGAGGCCGCGCGCCTCGACCCGCGCTACGCCGCGCCGCGCATCCTGCAGGGGACAAGCCTCCTCGCCCTCGGCCGCGTGGCCGAGGCCCGGGCCGCGCTCGAGAGGGCGGTCAAACTCGACCCGCGCGAGCCGCTCGCCCGGCTGCAGCTGGCCAGGGTCGAGGAGCGCGCCGGCGACTGGGCGGCCGCGGTCGACCAGTACCGGGCCCTGCGGGAGCTCAAGCCCGACGAGCCCGAGTACGTCTACGGCCTCGGCAACGCCTACCTGCGCCTCTCCGAGTGGTGCCTGCGCGAGCTGGGGAAGCTGCCGGACGGGCAGGCCCGGCTGCAGCAGGCGATGGGCCACAACCTCCGCGTGCAGGGACGCCCGGACCGCGCGCTGGCCGCCTTCGCGCGCGCGGCGCAGGCCGACCCGACGCTGCCCGAGGTCCACCTCGCGATGGCCCAGATCCACCTCGAGCAGAAGCGCTGGGCCGAGGCGGGCGAGGAGATCGAGCGCGAGCTCGCGGTCGTCCCGCACAGCGCGGGGGCGCTCGCGCTGCGCGAGCGGCTGCGGGCGCTCGCGCCGGCCTCGCCCTGAACGTCCCGCCGCGCCGGCGCCGTCCACCCGGGCCTTGAACGGGCCGGCGTCCCGGTGCACGATCGCGCCGATGCTGCTCCTCGCCCTGCCCGCGCTCGCCCTCCTCGCCCAGGCCCCGCCCGCGGCCCAGGCCCCGAACATCACGGCCCCCCAGGTCGCGCCCACGCCCCCCAAGCAGACCGTGCTGCCGACCGACCACCGGCAGCTCGAGGTGATCGACGGGGACGTGCCCACGGGCGGGATCCTCGACGAGCGCGGCGCCCGCATCGGCGAGGCGATCCGCACCGGCGACTACGAGCGCGCCGAGACGCTGCTCCTGGAGGCGGCCGCCGCGAACCCGCGCTCGGCGGAGGTGCTGCGCGCGCTGGGCGGCGTCTTCCTGGCCCGGGGCCGAGCGCTCAACGCCGCGGTGGCCCTGAAGAAGGCCGAGGCGATCGCGCCGCTCGACGAGCGCAGCCGCTTCACGCTGGTGATGGCCTACGTCGCGATGGGCCGCCGGGGCTGGGCACGCCCCGAGCTGGCGAAGCTGCTCGAGACGAACCCCACGAACGCGCTCTACTCCTACTGGGCGGGGCGGCTCGACTACGACGAAGGGCAGTACGCGACCGCGGTCAAGAGCCTGCTGCGCGCGATCGAGCTCGAGCCGGGCCTGATGCGGGCGCACGACAACCTCGGCCTGTGCTACGAGGCGCTGGGCCGCTTCGACGAGGCGTCTCGCAGCTGGCAGGAGGCGATCCGCCTCAACGAGGGGCAGCCGGCGAAGTCGCCCTGGCCGGCGCTCAACCTCGGCATGCTGATGACGCGGCTCGACCGGCTCGACGAGGCCGAGGCGCGCTTCAGGGACTCGCTGCGCTGCGACGCCCGCTTCCCGCAGGCCCACTACCAGCTCGGCGTCACGCTCGAGAAGAAGGGCCGCATCGGCGAGGCCGTCGCCGAGGTGGAGGAGGCGGCCCGGCTCGACCCGGCGCTCACGGAGCCGCAGTACGCGCTGGCGCGCCTCTACCGTCGCGTGGGCGACGCCGCGAAGGCCGAGCAGGCGCTCCGGCGTTTCGAGGAGCTCAAGCGTGCGAGGGACCTGCAGAAGGGGCGCGAGGCCCCGAAGGCGCAGGCCGCCCCCTGAGCTTCCGGAGCCGGCGTCCGCTCAGATCTTGATGAAGATCTTCTTCCGGTACATCCAGTAGAGGATCGACCAGAAGACGAGCAGGACACAGGCGCCGTGCAGCACGGGCTCGAAGGCCGTGCCGAACAGCAGGAACGGCGCGCGACCGAAGTGCGTCGTCAGGCTCTCCGACACGAAGTGCTCCATCGTCCAGCTCATCACGTAGATCGCGATCGAGTTGGCGCCGATGACCATCAGCGGGAACGACCAGCGCTTCCAGCCCCGCAGCTCGATCGCCGCGTAGAAGCCGGCCAGGATCAGCAGGATCAGGCCGCCGCTGTAGAGCGTGTAGGACGAGGTCCAGATCCGCTTCACGATCGGGCAGACCTGGAGCCACTGCAGGACGAGGCCGCCGAGCGTGAGCGCGACGCCCGCCACGACGAGCCCCTTGAGCTTGCGGCTCATCGTGGCCGGGCCCTTCAGCCACTCGCCCGACCAGCTGCCGAGCAGCATCGTGGCGAGCGTCGGGATGAAGCTCAGCGTCGACCAGCCGCCGTCGTTGAAGAGGAAAGGCGACTCGCGCGGGAACAGGTTGAGGAACCAGGTGTCGAAGGCCCAGGCCAGGTTCGAGTTCATGTTGAAGTGGGCGAGGAAGCCCGTGTAGAGGTGCGGCCAGCCGGCCGGCACGCCGACGCTGGCGTAGTCGAAGCCCGCGCCCGGCAGCGGGTACAGGGCGAAGGCCGCCCAGAAGCCGACCAGGATCGCGACGAAGGCGCCCACCCGGACCCGCAGCGACGCGAAGGCCAGCAGGAAGAGCAGCGTGTAGCCGAGGCCGATCTGGGTGAGCGTGTCCTCGAACGTCCAGTACGTCTGCGGCTTCCCCATCGAGCGCAGGAAGATGCCGAGCAGGATCAGGATCGCGCTGCGCCGCAGGGTGTGCGCCAGCATGCGCCCGAAGCTCTCGCCCTTGGCCTGCCGGCTCGCGATCGAGAAAGGCAGCGAGGCGCCCGCGAGGAAGGAGAAGGCCGGCTGGATGAGGTCGTGCAGCGAGCACCCCTGCCAGGGCACGTGCGTGGTGTTGTAGGCGACGAGGGCCCAGAAACCGCTCGCCGGGAACGCGTCGTGGAGCGTCCACAGGCGCATCGCCTCCGCGAGCATCAGGAACATCACGAAGCCGCGGAACGCGTCGATCGACGGGACGCGGGTGATGGCGGGGGCCGCCGCAGGGACTGCCGTGGGCGCGCTCATGGGAGCCTCGAAGAAAGGCCAGGCCGGCCCGGGACCGTAGGCCCCCGAGCCGGCCTGGCTGAACGACCGACGAATAGACGCTAGAACTCGATGCGCGCGGCGAGCTGGATGACGCGCGGGGCCGTCACGCTCCCGTTCCACTTGCCGAAGTCCGCGCTGGCGATGTCATTGTTGAAGGCGGTGGCGCCCCACTGGGTGGACTCACCGTTCCAGTTGTGCCAGTTCCAGACGTTGAACGCCTCGAGCCGGAGCTGCACGTTGAGGTCCTTGAAGACCTTCGTGTTCTTGACCAGGGACAGGTCCTGGTTGCGGTAGCCGGACTTGCGGTAGTCGCTGACCCGAGGGCCGTTGCCGTAGTAGAAGTTGAACGCGTCCGGCGACTCGAAGGCGCTCTGGTTGAAGATCGACTTCGTCACGTCGACGTTGCCGAAGTCCTGCGCGAAGATGTCGCCGTTCGTCGAGGGGATGCAGCCGGCCCGGAACTGGCTCGGGACGTTGCAGTAGCTCGAGCGGAAGTAGAACGGGATGCCCGACGAGTAGCGGAAGATCGTCGAGAGCTGCCAGCCGCCGAGGATCGCGTTGGCCACGCCGCCCTTGTCCATGAAGCGCTTGCCCTTGCCGATCGGCAGGTCCCAGACGAGCGCGGCCGAGAGGACGTGGGTGACGTCGTCGACCGCCAGCGCGCGGTTGCGTTCCTGCTCGTAGGGCGAGATGGAGCCGCTCGCCCCGCTCCAGGTCGTGGCGTCCGACTGGGTGTTGTCGGAGCCGCTGGTGTAGAGGCGCGCCAGCGTGTAGGACACCAGCATGTAGGTGCCGTTCGAGAAGCGCTTCTCGACCTTGGCCTGCAGCGACTTGTAGTCCGAGGTGCCGTGGTTCTCGTTCATGCCCTGCAGGGTGGAGCAGTACTGCGGGTAGGGCAGCAACGCCTGGGCGAGCGAGGGCGAGCAGCTCTGCATCTGCTCGACCCAGCCGTCGTACGGCAGCGGCACGCCGTGGAGCGAGGCCTGTCCCGGCTGGAACTCGTCGAAGAGCTGGCTGCCGAGCGACAGGTAGCGCGGGTCGAGCGTGTTCAACGGCTCGTTGCTCGAGGGCACGCGCGTGCCGTGGCTGCCCACGTAGGCGAGCCCGACCGTGAAGCCCGCCGAGAGCTCGCGGTCGACAGTCAGGTTCCACTGCTGCGAGCGCGGCCGCTCGTTCCCGTCGAGGGTGCGGTACATCAGGCTCTGGCCGTTGCGGAAGTCCGAGCTGATGAACGGCGGCCGGGTGTAGTTCTGCGGGAAGCCGTTCTGGATGAAGAACGCCGGCTCGAGGCCGCCGAGGCCGCTGCTGAAGGCCACGTTGCTGTTGAAGCCGTCCTGGTTCATGCCGCCGCCCCAGCCGGGGACGAAGGCGCGGTCGTAGAAGACGCCCCAGCCGGCGCGGATCAGGGTCTTGTTGTTGAGCGCGTAGGTGAGGCCCAGGCGCGGGGCGAGGCCGCCGTACCAGTCCTTCTCGGGGTAGCGCGCGCCGTAGCTCGCCGCGCCCCAGCCGTTGCCCGCGTACGCGAGGCGGCCCTTGCGGCCGCCGGCGCTCGGGTTCACGCCGTCGGGGTCGAAGAAGGCGAGCCGGTCGTACTTCTCGCTCGAGGGCGAGTAGTAGTCCCAGCGCAGGCCGTAGTTGAGGGTCAGCTTGGAGGTGGCGTTCCAGGTGTCGCCGAGGTGCACGATGAACGCCTTCTGCCGCGGGTAGGAGTTCGACGCCGTGCGCACGTCCAGGTTGGCGTTGTCCACCGCGCCGAGCAGGAAGCTGGCGATCGGGTTGCCGCTGTTGACGCCGAGCAGCCCCGTGGCGCCGCGGCCGAAGTTGAACGAGCCCTGCTCGTTCGTGGTGCTGTGCGTGTTGCCGCCGATGTTGCGGTACTCGAAGCCGCCCTTGATCGTGTGGCTGCCCTTGATCCAGGTGACGAGGTCGTTGAGGACGTAGGTGGGCCGGGTGGTGACGTTCTCGAGCTCGGGGCCGCCGCCGCAGCCGAACGAGTTGAAGCCGTCGCTGAACGAGATGGGCGACGCGATCTTGTGGGAGACGACGCCGTCGATCTTGGGCAGCTTGTCCGTGGCGTCGGCGTTCACGCAGCCGTAGCCCTCGTTGCGGTTCAGGTAGCCGAAGGTCATGTGGTTGAGGAAGTTCGAGCCGAAGGTGTGGTCCCAGTTGGCCCGGCTCACCCAGGAGTTCTGCGGGTTGGAGGTGGACTCGGTGGCCAGCTCGTGGGGCAGCAGCGAGTTGTACTTGATCGAGGCGCGCTGGTGCCAGACGGAGATGGCGACGTGGTCCTTCTGGCCGAGGTAGGTGTCGAAGCGGCCGAAGAAGTAGTTGCTGTCCCCGAGGATGGAGTCGGGAACCGCGCTGGGCACCAGGTAGTTGTTGAGCGCCTGGTCGTTCGTGGGGGTCGGCAGGTACTGCAGGTACTGCTGGGCGATCGAGGTGATCCGGCTCGGCGGGATGATGTTGCCCGGGAACGGCTGGCGCGTCACGGTGCCGTCGGGCAGGACCTTGGTGGTGGCCGGGTCGTAGATCGGGATCAGGTTGCCGCTCGCGTCACGCCAGTCGCTGAAGTCGCCGGCGCGCTCCTTGAGCGAGGGGATCGAGAGCGTCGGCCGGCTGGCGCCGCCCGTCTGGCGGTAGCCCTCGACGTCGGCGTAGAAGTAGCTCTTGACCGAGTTCGACCACAGGCCGGGGATCTTGATCGGGCCGCCGAGGTTGCCGCCGAAGTTGTTCTTCTTGAGCGGCGACTTCTCGGTGGCGCCCCACTGGTTGGCGTTGAGGCTGTCCTGCTGGTGGTACTCGAACAGCGCGCCGTGGAACTTCTCCTGGCCCGACTTCGTGACCGCGACGATCTGGCCGCCCGTGGTCGAGCCGTACTGGGCGTCGTAGCTCGAGCTGACGACCTTGATCTCGCTCACCATGTCCGGCGAGAAGGGGAAGTCCTGGAAGATCGAGACCATGCCGCTCTGGCTCATGAAGCCCTGCTGCATGGAGGCGCCGTCGAGGACCGCTTCGTCGCCCGACTGCAGGCCGCCGTTGATGCGCGCGTCGAAGGCGTTCGCGCTGCCGCCGGAAGACACGCCGGGCATCAGCAGGACGAACGTGGCCGAGGAGCGCGGGCCGGAGGTGAAGATCAGCGGCAGGTCCTGCAGGGTCTGGGGCGTGATGCCGTCCTCGTGCGAGCCGCTGTCGTACTGCATGGTCGAGGCGCCGACGACCTCGATCTGCTCGCTCTGCGAGCCGAGGGTCAGGCCGACGTCGAGGCGGACGTCGCCGTTGACGGCGACGGCGATGCCCTTGCGCGCGTACGGCTGGAAGCCCGCGAAGCCCGCGGTCAGGTCGTAGCTCCCGGGCAGCAGGTTGCGGAAGGCGTAGCCGCCGTCCGCGGACGAGTTGCGCTTCAGCACCACACCGGTCGCGTTGTTCTTCAGCGTCATCTCGGCGTTCGCGACGGCCGAGCCCGAGGGGTCGGCGACCGTGCCGCTGATCGAGCCGTTGAAGCTCTGAGCGTGGCTGGCGACGGGCAGCAACAGCAGCGCCACGATCGCCAGGAGGAGAGTGACGGGAACGTATCGTCGGTGTTGCATTCGGCGCTCCATTTGTAGGTGCACTCCAGCGACCCCGAGTGGAGCCAATGCCTGGGCCCTGGCTCGATCTCAGGGTCGGGTCGGAACGGCCACCCGAGGTCCGATGGTCCTGAACACAAAGTAAACGCCAACAAACGTCAACAAACGTAACTCGTTGCCGGAGGCATTAGGCATCCTCGCGTATCCCATGTCAAGGGCGATTCACCCCGGCCCGAGGGGCCGCCGCGGATGGCGCCCGTCGCCCTTCCGCCGAGCCTCTCCTTGCTGGCCACACGTGGATCTGCGAAGCTTGGCGCCCGCACCATCCGGAGGCGCTATCAGGCGTGCAGCCATGAGGTTGGCTCTCCTCTTCATCGTCCTGCTGACCGCGCCGGCGTCGGCGCGCGCCGCGGCCGCTCCACCCGAGCTGCCCGGGTATGCCCAGGCCTTCCACCGCGGGGACTACGAGCAGGCGTCGCGCCTGGCCGCCGAGCGGCTGAAGACCCAGCCGGCCGACGTCCAGGCCCGGCTCGTGCTCGCCCGCGCCGAGGCCGCCAGGGGCCGTTTCGACGCGGCGTACGGCGGCTTCCGCAAGGCCCGGCGCCTCGATCCCCGCAGCGCCGACGCGCTCTACTATCTCGGGCTCACGGCCGGTGCGCT
>JBGASI010000687.1:0-3884 GCA_044229815.1 Vicinamibacteria bacterium
GTTTTCGCGGAGGGCGTTTCGCTCGAGCTGCGCGCGGAGGGGCCGGCCGGACGCAACCGCGGGCTGGGGCAGCGCCTCGTCGACCGGGCGCGGCTGCGGCTCTCCGACCTGGCATCGGCCCTGGGCCTCGGCGCGCGCGAGCGCGTCCGCCTGCGCCTGACGCTGGAGGCCGAGCACGCGGCGTCGCTGTATCGCTCGCTGCCCCCGGACGTCGGCCTGATCGTCGTCGGGCTCGCGCCGCGCTGATTCGGCATAGACTTCGGCGTCTTCACGACACGCTCGGGGGAGGGCCATGCGCATCGTCTCGCCGCTCGTTTCAATCGCCGTGGCCGCAGCGGCCGCCGCGGCGCCGGCGGGCGCGCCGGCCCAGGCCCCGCCCGCGCCGCACGTACAGGTCGGCGGCGTCTTCCCGCACATGACCGTGATGGCGCCCGGCGTCGGCAGCGACAGCGAGACGGGCATCGGCGCGCTCGTGGCATGGGGCGATCGCCTGTGGGCCGTCGGCTACGTCGCCCACCTCAAGGGCGAGGGCATCGGCCTGTACGAGATCGGCGAGGACATGTCGTTCCGCCGGCACCCGGCGTCGGTGACCGGCACCTACGCCAACCGCCTCGTGCACTGGGAGTCGAAGCAGGCGTTCATCGGGCCGCACGCGATCGACGCGCAGGGCCGGGTCCGCACGATCGAGGCGCTGAAGGCGCATCGCCTGGCCGCGACCTGTCGCCACCTGAGGGACCCGGAGCGGCTCGTCTACTTCCTGACGATGGAGGGCCTGCTCTTCGAGGTGGACGTGCGCACGCTCGAGGCGCGGCAGCTCGCCGACCTGGTGCGCGAGCTGGGGCTGCCCGAGGGCGCGCAGCCGCACTTCAAGAGCGCCTTCAGCGCCCAGGGCCGGCTGGTCGTCGCGAACAACACCTACGAGGAGGAGGAGTACCTCGGCCGGCGGGCGGCAGGGCGCCTCGCGGAGTGGGACGGCAGCGGGGCCTGGCGCGTGCTCGAGACGAGCCCATTCGTCGAGGTCTCCGGCAAGCAGAACCCGCGCGCGGGAGAACGCTACGGCAACACGCTGTGGGCGCTCGGCTCGGACCCGCTCTCCGTCGTGCTGCGCGTGCTCCACGACGGCCGCTGGACCCGCTACCGCCTGCCGCGCGGCAGCCACGCCTTCGACCACACCTGGAACACCGAGTGGATGCGGATCCGCGAGGTCCAGACCGAGCGCTACCTGATGGACGCCTTCGGCCTGTTCTACGAGCTGCCGCCGATGGTCTACGGCGGGCACGTCTTCGGGATCCGACCCGTCGCGACGCACCTGCGGATCGTGCCGGACTTCTGCTTCTGGCGCGGGCTGTTCGTGCTGGCGGGCGACCAGGCGGACAACGCCTCGGGCCAGCCCCAGTCCGGGCTGTGGTTCGGCAGCATCGACGAGCTGTGGTCGTTCGGGAAGCCGGCGGGCTGGGGCGGCGTCTGGCGGCGCAGCGAGGTCGCGGCCGGCGAGGTCTCGGACCCGTTCCTGATGACCGGATTCGACGGCAAGACGCTGCACCTGGCGAACGAGGGCGAGCAGGCGATCGGCGTGGAGGTGGAAGTGGACCCGATCGGCGACGGGGTCTTCCGGACGCTCACGGCCATCGAGGTCGCGCCCGGGGCCTACCGCGCCCACGTCTTCCCGCAGGGCTTCTCGGCGCACTGGCTGCGCCTGCGCGCCCGCGACGCCGGCCGCGTGACGGCCGAGCTGCACTACCAGTGAGGGCGGCCGGGGGGCGCTGCGGCCCCCCGGCTCCCGTCGGTCCGTCTCGAAGTCCCAGCTGACGGACGTCTTGCGCTTGATCGACTCGTTGACCATGTGCGCGACCGCCGCGGCGTGGTGCCCGCGCCGCCCGTCCTCGATGGGCGCCTTGCGGGTGCGGACCGAGTCGATGAAGCGGGCCATGTGGATGTCGGTCGAGTCCGGCCCGACCTCGCGCCAGGACTCGCCCTGGCTCTGCATCTGGGCCGGCCAGGTGCCGGGGCGCTCGCGCTTCTGCACCTCGGGGCTCGCCCAGTAGGCCTGCTCGAGCGCGGAGGGCCACGCCGTGACGATCCAGTCGTTGCCCTCGACCACGTGCTCGGGCTTGAAGGTCATCGTGTCGCCACGGAACACCAGCGATCCCTCGTTGCCCATGATCGCGAAGCCGCTCTCGCCGGCCGAAGAGCTGTTGAAGGTTCCGGAGAGCGAGACGCTGAACCTCTCCTTGCCGTAGACGGCCGAGGCGTTGAGCGTGTCCGGCACCTCGTGGGTCTTCTGGTGGCGGTAGTTGGCCCCCGTCGCGAACACGATCTCCGGGACACTCGCGTCCATCACGTAGTGGATGGTCGTCATCAGGTGCACGAAGAGGTCGGTGGCGATGCCGCCCGAGTAGTCCCAGTACGCGCGCCAGCGGAAGAAGCGCTCGAGGCTGAACGGCCGCTTCGGGGCCGGGCCCGTGAACGCCTCCCAGTTCACCGACTTCGCGTCGGCGTCGGGCGGGATCGGGTAGATCCACGCGCCCGACTCGCTGTTGCGGTCGAAGCTGGCGCGCACGAGGTTGATCTCGCCGAGCCTGCCGGACTTGACGATCTCCTTCGCCGTCTCCTGCAGCTTCGAGCTGATGCCCTGGCTGCCGATCTGCAGGATGCGGCCGGCCTTCTCGGCCGCGCCGTACATCTGCGGGCCGTCGTCGATCGTCAGGGTCATCGGCTTCTCGAGGTAGACGTCCTTGCCGGCCGCGAAGGCCTCGAGCGCCATCGGCTTGTGCCAGTGGTCGGGGGTCGCGATGATCACCGCGTCGATCGACCTGTCGGCGAGCAGCGTGCGGTAGTCGCCGTAGTCCTTCGCCTTGTTGCCCAGGCGTTCGAGCGCGCGCGCGACCCGGCCCCGGTAGGCGTCGCACACGCCGGTCACCTCGACGCCGGGCAGCGCCATCGCCGCCTGCATCACGCCCGACTGCACCCGGGAGCCGACGCCGATGATGCCCATCTGGATGCGGTCGTTGGGCGAGACCGCCTGCGTGAGCGCCTCGGCCTCGTGGCCGATGGTGTGGAGCAGGAGCGGTGTCGCCGCCGCGCCGATCAGGCTGTGCTGCATGAACTGACGGCGGTTGATCCCTGGTTTCATCGGTCACCTCTATGGAATGGGCGCCCCCGGCGGGGCCGACCGGACGTTACGCCCCGTGCAGACAGGGGTCAAGGAGCGCGGCGATCGGCGGCTGGAGCGCGGCGGTCAGCGGGTGCCGGCGGCGGGGGCGATGGCGGGAGCCTTGAAGTAAAGGGCCTGCGGCATCTCCCGGATCTCGAGCGTCAGGTCGCAGCGGCGCTCCGCCCGCGCGTGGGCGAAGGCCTGCTCGAGCACGGCCAGCAGCGACTCGCCGGCCCGGCGCAGGAGCGCGGCCTCGCGTCCGTCGAGCACGGCGGCGCTGAGGTGGACGAAGGCGCGGTCCTCGGCGCCGTCGGCCACGCGGAAGACGTCGTGCCGCACGGCGCGGCTCTTGATCTTCTCGAGCTCGAACGGGCCGGCGGCGGCAAGCGCCTCGTGCAGGTGTCGCAGCACCACGGACATGTCCCGGGTGTGCGGGACGTTCGACGAATACTCGAGGACGAGGTGGGGCATCGCGGCCTCCGCTGAGGCGAGGATAGCAGGCGCCGGGGCCCGCAGGCGGAGAGCCGTCAGGTACTTGCAGGTCGGCACAAGTACCCGTGCGTGCCGTCACACCCTCTGGCACGCGCGGCAGCTACGCTGTTGGTCACCTTCCGGAGGCCAACCATGAACAGTCGCTCGATCCTGACCTGGGTCGCCGTCGTCGTCGTCGCGTTCGCTGCCGCCTGCGGGGGCGGTAGCCCCTCGTCTCCCTCGTCTGCCTCGGGTGTGG
>JBGASI010000132.1:0-12599 GCA_044229815.1 Vicinamibacteria bacterium
ATCACGTAGGACGGCCGGAAGACGACGCACTCGAGCCCCGAGCGGAAGCCGATCGTCTCGGCGGCGAGCTTCGAGAGGAAGTAGGCGTTCGTGCAGCGCGGCGACATGCCGTAGCGCGCGACGCCGAGGCCCGAGAAGAGCACGACGCGCGGCACGCCGGCGTGGCGCGCGTCTTCGAGCACGCGCTCGGTGAGGCCGACGTTGACGGCCTCGTAGGTGTTGCCGCCCCGCTCGGCGCCGATCTGGGCGAGGTGGACCACGGCCCGGCAGCCGTCGAACTCCCGCACCAGCGCCTCGGGGTCTCGGCCCACGAGCACGAGCGGGCGCCCGCCGGCGGCGCGCACGACGGCCGCCGCCGCCTCGGAGCGCACGACGCCGGTGACGCCCCAGCCGGCGGCCACCGCCGAGCGGACGAGCTGACGCCCGACGAAGCCGTTCGCCCCGGTGATCGCGATGCGGTTCATGTCTCGCTCCCGACGGATCTCTCGCCGGATGCTAGCACGACGGGCGGATCGCCCCGGGGCCCGACAGGCGGCCGGCGCCTAGAAGCGGAAGCGCACGCCGAAGGACGGCAGGAACGGGATCGCCGCCGCGCGCTCGTCGACGAGGCGCGGCTGGTCCAGGGCCGAGGCCGGGTCGTAGGCCAGCGTCGTGTTGATCTGGCCCGCGTTCTTGCGGTTGGTGGCGTTGATCACGTCGAGGTAGAGCTGCCAGCGGCCGGCCTCGCCGCGCGGCTTCCAGGACAGGCGCAGGTCGAGGCGGAGAAACGCCGGCAGGCGCGAGGCGTTGAGGTTCGCGAGGCTCCCGAGGTCGGGCTCGTAGACGTAGCGGCCCTCGGCGTCCAAGGCGGGCACGAAGCGGCCGGCGTCCGTCTCGTCGGCCGCGACGCGCAGGCCGAGGACACTCGTGCGCGGGAAGCCCGAGAAGGCGCGCAGGGTCGCCGCGAGCTCGAAGCGCGCGCCGACGCGCCACGAGCCGACGAACGTCGCGGCGTGCCGCCGGTCGTAGTCGAAGGGCGCGCTGCGGCCGTACTGCTCGCGCCGCGCGACGCCGTACGTGTAGGCGGCCCAGCCCGAGAGCCGCGCGCCGGCGACGGGCTTTCGCTGCACGAGCAGGTCGGCGCCCCAGGAGCTGCCACGGCCGCCGTTCTCCGGGAAGCTGGTGATGATCGGCTCGCGCGGGATGCTCGCCGCCAGCTCGGCCGGGAAGTCGTAGCGCGCGAGGCGGGCCTGGCGCTCCGCCTCGCCCTCGAGGCGGCCGACGATCAGGTCGTCGAAGCCCTTCCAGTAGCCCTCGACGCGGGCCGTCAGGCCGCCGCCGAGGTCGTGCTCGAGGCCGAGCACCGCGTGCCTGGCGCGCTCGTGGCGCAGGCTGCGCGCCAGCTCGCCGCTGAGGTCGACGAAGTAGTCCGACTGGATCAGCTTCTCGTAGCCGGGGCTCTGGGTGAACAGCCCGGCGCCCGCCCGCAGCCGGGTGCGCGGGCCGAGCCGCCAGGTGGCCGAGAACCGGGGCGACAGCGTCGAGCGGCGGTTGACGCCGCTCCAGTCGAGGCGCAGTCCGCCCTCGAGCACGAGGCCCTTCGCCAGCGCGAGCCGGTCCTGCAGCCAGAGGCCGCCGCGGGCGCCGTCGACCCCCGAGTCGAGCGCGTCCGGCAGCCCGGCCCCGCCCTGCACGCTCGAGCCGTTGGCCGCCGAGGAGTTGCGATCGCCCTCGATGCGCCACGCGGTCGAGGTGCGCAGGTCGTGCAGCTCGAGGCCCGTCTCGAGGAGATGGCGCCCTAGCTCGACGGAGAACTCCTGGCGCAGCGCCAGGTCGCGCACGCCCAGGTCGCGGGTGAAGGCGATGTCGGCGAGCCGGAAGCCCACCTCGTCCGAGAGCGCGTTCGAGCGGCGCGTGTCGTTGCGGAAGCGGGCATCGGCGCCGAGCGTGTCGGTGTTGCGGTACCAGGAGGCGATCGTGCGCGCGACCCCGCGCGTCCCGAGCAGGGTCTTGAAGCTGAGTGCGGCCAGGTCGTTGTGCGCGGCGGTCACGAAGGCGCCCTGCTCGCCCGGGCGGTCGCCGTCGAAGCTGGCGTCGGTCGCCTCGCGGCTGCGCACGCCGAACAGCGAGAGCGTCGTCCCGGGCCGCAGCTGCCAGTCGACCCGGCCCTGCACGTCGTTGAAGGAGGGCAGCTGGGTGTCGACGAGCGAGTTCGCGACGAGGTCGTAGTACGTGCGGCGGCCCGTGAGGATCCAGGAGCCCTTCGCGCGGCCGGGGAGCTTCCCCTCGAAGACGGCGTTCGCGTCGGTGAGGCTCAGCGCCGTCGAGCCGGCGAAACCCCGGCTGCTCGTGCCGGGCCGGTTCTCGACCACGAGCAGCGAGGAGAGGCGGTCGCCGTGGCTGGCGGAGAAGGCGCCGGCGTAGAGCTCGAAGGCGCTCACCGTCTCCGGGTTGAAGGCGCTCGTGAGGCCGAACAGGCGGTACGGGTTGTGGATCTCGACGCCGTCCATGACCGTGAGGTTCTCGTCCGGCGATCCGCCGCGCACGGAGAGGCGGCTGTCGAACTCGGTGGTGGCGGCCACCCCCGGCAGCGTCTGCAGGGCCCGGAACACGTTGTCGGCCGAGCCGGCGACGGCCATCACGGCCACCGGGCGCAGCGGCAGGTCCGCCGGCGCCCGCGCCGCGTCGGCCTCTTCGCCGACGACCTCGACCTCCTCGCGGAAGCGCTTCTGCGGCGGGACCTGCGGCGCGGCCGGCGTGGCCGGCGCGGCCGCGGGCTCGTCCGCCGGCGCGGGCTTCTCGGGCGCGGCCTGCGCGGCGACGAGCGCCGGGCACGCGGCGAGCAGCAGGGTCGTCAGGAGGGTTCGGAAACGGGAAGACACGAAGCGAGGCTCCTCAGGGTAGTGCCAGATGCCAGTATGGCAGAACCTACGCAGAAGCTTGCCGGTGGGATCCGTGCTTCACAACTCTTCACTCGGGGCGGAAAGCGGCGGACGGAGTCGCGAGGCGCACGCCGCGATTGTGCGGGTGGCGGCGCTTCTGGCAGACTGGGCGGTCGCCGGCGACGAGGGCCGGCGCTGCTGCGGAGGACGCCGCGTGGACATACTGGCCGAGCCGAAGCCGGATGGCGGGGGCGGGCGCGGCCCGCTCGTGGCCGTGGCGCTGCTGCTGGCGGTGGGCGCTGTCGTGGTGGCCGCCTGGCTGCTGCTGAAGCGGCCTCCCCCGGCGCCGCCCGCCGCGCCCACGCCCGCCGCGAACGCCCGCAGCGCGCCGACGCCGAAGCCCACGCCCACCCCGGCGCCCGTCCCCGGCGCCACGACCGGCACGCTCGAGGTCGAGACGACCGGCGCCGACGCCAGCGTCGCCGTCGACGGCGAACCCCGCGGCAACGCACCGCAGCGGCTGGAGCTGCCCCCCGGCCCGCACCTGGTGCGGGTCACCCGGCCGGGCTTCGAAGCGTGGGAGCGCGAGGTGCACGTCGTCCCCGGCCGCACGGCCCGCGTCAAGGCCCGGCTCGAGTCGGAGGCGAGCGTGCTGCGCATCGACGCCGACGTGCCGGGAGCCAACGTCTTCCTCGACCGCAAGTTCCTCGGCACGACGCCCGTCGAGGCACGGGACGTCGCGCCCGGGCCGCACCGGCTCAACGTGTCGGCCGAGGGCTACGAGCCGTACGCGGAGTCGCTCGAGGTCGAGGCGGGCCGTCACGAGCTGGTCGTGCGCTTCAAGGAGGTCCGGCTCGACGAGAAGCTGCCGGTCGTGCACAAGCACGGGATCGGCTCCTGCAACGGCCTGCTGGTGGCGACGACCGCGGGCCTGCGCTACGAGGGCTCCGAGAAGGCGGATGCGTTCGGCGCGCCCTTCTCCGCGCTCGAGCCCCTGCAGGTCGACTACCTGAAGAAGAACCTGCGGGTCAAGCTCAAGGGCGGCAAGACCTACAACTTCACCGGCGACAGCGCCGACGCCCTGCTCTCGTTCCAGAAGGCGGTCGAGGCGGCGCGCAAGCGGCTTTGAGCCGCAGCCCCCGCGGTAACATGCCGGCATGAACGATCGCTTCCTGAGGGCCTGCCGGCGCGAGCCCGTCGACCGCACGCCGGTCTGGATGATGCGCCAGGCGGGGCGCTACATGGCGGAGTACCGCGCGCTGCGGGCGAAGCACTCGATGCTCGAGGTGTGCCGCACGCCGGAGCTGGCGGTCGAGGTGACGCTGCAGCCGCTGCGCGCCTTCGACTTCGACGCCGCGATCCTCTTCTCCGACCTGCTCGTGCCGCTCGCGCCCATGGGCATCCCCTTCGATTTCCTGAAGGGCGAGGGGCCGGTGATCGAGAAGCCCGTGCGCAGCGCGGCGGACGTCGACGCGCTCGTCCGCTTCGAGCCGCGCGAGGAGCTCGGCTTCGCGCTCGAGGCGATCCGCCTGCTGCGCCGCGAGCTCGAGGTACCGCTGATCGGCTTCGCCGGCGCGCCGTTCACGCTCGCCTCCTACGCCATCGAGGGCGGCCGCTCGAGCCACTTCGCGCTCACGAAGGCGCTGATGTACGGCGAGAGCGCGACCTGGCACCGCCTGGCGGCGCTGCTCGCCGACGTCGTGGCCGACTACCTGCGCGCGCAGGTGGAGGCGGGCGCGCAGGCCGTGCAGGTCTTCGACTCCTGGGTCGGCGCGCTCGACGAGGCGGACTACCGCGAGCTGGTGCTGCCGCACGTGAAGCGGCTGTTCGACGCGATCGCCGACCTCGACGTGCCGAAGATCCACTTCGGCACCGGCACCGGGCACCTGCTGGCGGCGCAGCGCGAGGCGGGCGGGACGGTGATCGGCGTCGACTGGCGGACGCCGCTCGACGAGGGCTGGCGGCGGATCGGCGACGGCGTCGCCGTGCAGGGCAACCTCGACCCGACGCTGCTGTTCGCGCCGCGCGAGCGGCTGCTCGCGCGCGTCGACGACGTGCTGCGCCGCGCCGGCGGCCGGCCCGGCCACGTCTTCAACCTGGGCCACGGCATCGTGCCGGGCACGCCGGTCGAGGCGGTGAAGGCCGTCGTCGACCACGTCCACGCGGCGAGCGCGCGCGGCTGAAAGCGGGCGCGCGGGCTAGCCGGTGTTGCGCAGGCCGGCCGCGATGCCGTTGACCGCGAGCCGGATCGCGTCGCGCAGGGCCTCCTCGTCCGCCCCGGCCGCCCCCGCGCGCAGCCGGCGCAGCAGGGCCACCTGCACGTAGTTCATCGGGTCGATGTAGGGGTTGCGCACGCGGATCGAGCGCTGCAGCCAGGGGGCCTCGTCGAGCAGGTCCTGCTGGCCGGTGAGCCGGCACAGGGCCGCCTCGCTGCGCTCGAACTCCCGGCGCAGGCTCGGGAAGACGACCTCGCGGTCGGCGGCCTCGGCCAGCGTCGCGTAGACGCGCGCGATCAGCATGTCCGCGCCGCGCAGCGCGAGCTGGGCGTTGTCGACCAGCGTCTTGAAGAAGGCCCACTCGCGGTACATCGTGTTCAGCAGCGCCCAGCGCTCCTCGCGCGCGCCGGCCCAGGCCTCGAGCGCGCTGCCGAGGCCGTACCAGCCCGGCAGCGTGACCCGGCTCTGCGTCCAGGCGAAGACCCACGGGATCGCGCGCAGGTCGGCGAGCCCGCCGGCGCTCACGCGCCGCGTGGGACGGCTGCCGATGTTGAGCCGGCCGATCTCCTCGAGCGGCGTCGCCGCGTGGAGGTAGCGGACGAGCGCCGGGGTCTCGTGCACGAGCCGGCGGTAGGCGGCCTCGGCCAGCGGCGACAGCTCGTCGAGCGCCTGCTGCCAGGCGCCGCCGCGTGACTGGCCGCCGCTCGGCCGGGGGCCGCTCGCCACGAGGACCGCGTGCACGAGCTGCTCGAGGTGGCGGCGCGCCAGCGGCGGGTTCGCGTAGCGGTTCGTGATCGACTCGCCCTGCTCCGTCAGGCGCAGGCGGCCGCCCACCGACTCGGGGGGCTGCGCGAGGATCGCGCGGTTCGTGGGCCCGCCGCCCCGGCCGACGGTGCCGCCGCGCCCGTGGAACAGGGTGAGCTGCACGCCGTGGCGGCCGCAGACCGCGGCCAGCGCGCGCTGCGCGAGGTGCAGTTCCCAGTTCGCGCTGAGGTAGCCCCCGTCCTTGTTCGAGTCGGAGTAGCCCACCATCACCGTCTGCGCCCCGCCGCGAGCCTGCAGGTGCCGCGCGTAGGCCGGGTTCTCGAACAGCTTCTCCATGGTGGCCGGCGCCTGGTGCAGGTCCGCCACCGTCTCGAACAGCGGCACCACGTCGAGCCGGTCGGAGACCCCGGCGTCGCGCGCCAAGAGCAGGACCGCGAGCAGGTCGCTCGGCCCGCGCGTCATGCTGACGACGTAGCTCTCGATCGCCCGGCTGCCCACCCGCTCGTGCGCGCGGCGCGCGAGGCGGAACAGCTCGATCGTCTCGTTCGTCTCCGCCGAGAAGTCGAGCCGGTGCGGCGCGAACGGCCGCCCCGCGAGGATCTCCCCGGTCAGCAGGCGCGCGCGCTCCTCCTCCGGCGCGGCGGCGAAGTCCTCCGTCCGGCCGTAACGCGCGAGCGCCTCGGCGACCGCGCTCGCGTGGCGCGCGCTGTGCTCGCGCAGGTCCAGGCTCGCGAGGTGGAAGCCGAAGATCTCGGCCTGGCGCGCGAGCGTCGCCAGCCGGCCCTGCGCGAGCCGCGCGCCGCCGTGCCGGCGCAGGCTGCGCTGCAGCAGCCTCAGGTCCAGCAGCAGCTCCTCGGCGCCGGCGTAGGCGCCGGCCTGTACCACGTGGTCCGCGCGCCAGGGCCGCCGGCTGGCGTCGAGCGTCGCGCCCAGGCGCCGGTAGACGTAGAGCAGTTTCTGGCGGTACGGCTGGCGCGCGTAGCGCTCCTCGGCCCGCCGCGCCTCCTCGGGGAACAGCCTCGCGTCGGCGGCGAGGCTCTCCACGAGCCCGGCCTCGACGCCCAGCCGGTCGGTGGTGGAGAGGTGCCCGTGCAGCCGCTCGAGGCCGCGGCGCAGCAGGCGCAGCGCCAGCTCGTTGTGCGCGCGCAGCGTCTCTTCGGTCACCGCGGTCGTCACGAACGGGTTGCCGTCGCGGTCGCCGCCGATCCAGCTGCCGAAGCGCAGGAACGCCGGGCCGACCCGCGCGCCGGGGTAGTGGACGGCCACGGCGCGCTCGAGCGAGGCGGCGACCTCCGGCGCCAGGTCGAACAGCACCGTCTCGAAGTAGAACAGGCCGTTGCGCACCTCGTCCATCACGTCCGGCTTGTAGGCGCGCGTCTCCTCCGTCTGCCACAGCGAGACGAGCTCCTCGCGCAGCGTCTCCTGCGCCGCGCGCGCCTCCTCCGGCGTGGGGTCCTCGAGGTCGAGCGCGCGCAGCACGTCGGCGATGCGGGCGAGCTTGGTCAGGATCGTGCGCCGCTTCGCCTCGGTCGGGTGCGCCGTGAACACCGGCATGATCAGCAGCCGGTCGAGCAGAGCCTGCAGCTCCGCGGCAGGGACGCCCGCCGCGCGCAGCTCGCCTACCGCGGCGCCAATCGTCTCGAGCGGCGCCGCCCCCGTGCGGTGGGCCTCGCGCTCGCGCCGCCGCAGCACCCGCACGCGCTCCTGCTCCTCGGCCAGGTTCACGAGCTTGAAGTAGGTGGCGAAGGCCTTGACCACCCCGCGCGACTCCGGCAGCGGCAGCGCCTCGATCCGCCGCAGCAGCCGCTCTCCCGCGGCCTCGTCGCCGGCCCGGTGGCCCTTGGCCAGGGCGCGCACCTCCTCGACGAGGTCGAACAGGGGCCGGCCCTCCTGCTCGACGATCGTCTCGCCGAGCAGGTCGCCGAGCAGGTGGATCTGCTCGCTCAGCCGGTCGCGGTCGTGGGCCATCCGCGGAGTCTACCCGGTCCGGCGCGCGGGCCAGACGAGCGCGACGAGCGCCAGGCCGACGAGCGCCGCCAGCAGCAGCGCCGAGCGGACGAGGCCGAGCAGCGGCACGAAGACGAGCGCGCCCGCCAGGGCCGCGAGCGCCGCGCCGAGGTGGTCGGCCGTCTCCAGGCGGCCGGCGGCCTCGGCGGGTCGGTCCCCGGCGGCGAGACGCAACGCGACCGCCGGCGGAAAGACGCCGCCGGTGACCGCCCCGGCCACGAGCAGCAGCGCGGCGTGCGCCAGCAGGGCCCACAGCGGGCTCGCGGCCGACAGGCGCGCGATCGCCAGCAGCGCCAGCGCCAGCGCGCCGGCGAACGCGAGGGCGACGGCCAGGGCGCGCCCGAGGCGGCGCGCGGCCAGGATCGCGCCGAGCGCGAGGCCGAGCATGAAGACCGCGAGCAGCCCGCCGACCAGACCGTACAGCGCGCCGACCTGGGCCTGGAACGAGAAGAGCAGGAGCAGCGACCAGCCGAGGCTGGCGGCGCCGACGACGGCCACCGCGTGCGAGGCCGCGAGCGCGGCGCGGCGGGCCGCCTCCCGCTCGCGCCGCAGGCGCAGCAGCACGACGAGCGACGGCGCGAAGACGAGCGCGGCGAGCCCCGCCGGCGGCAGCGCCGCGGCACGAGCCAGGAGGGCGCCCCACGGCCCGGTGATCGCCTGCTGGCGACGCGCGAGCGCGTGCAGCAGCGAGACCGGCCGGTCGTCGGTGCTGCGCCCGGCGCGCGCGGCAAAGGCGGCGATCGCCTGCTCCTGGGCGGCGACGCTGCCGGCCGCTAGCTGCGGCTCGAGATGGGCCGTATCGAACGAGGCGGAGCGCTGCTGGCGCCCGGCCCTGCGTCGCGCCAAGACGGCCGGATCGAGGCTGACGACCTCGCGGCTCCAGCCCGCCACCACGAGCGCCTCCGGCCCCGGCGTGACGCGCACGACCGGCAGCGCCTCGCGCAGCGTGCGCACGAGCGTCCCGACGAGCGCGGCGGTCTCGCCGGTGAGCACCGCGGGCGCGGTGCGCAACGGCACCACGAGCGCGCCCTCGGGCGACAGGCGCCCGGCCAGGGCGCGGTAGAACTCGCTCGTGCACAGCCGCGCCCCGAGGAGAGTCGTCGGCTCGCCCGCCAGCAGCAGCACCAGATCGAACGGCCCCGTCGTCTCGCGCACGAAGCGCCGGGGATCCGCGGCGACGACACGCACGCGCGCGTCGCCGAGCGTGGCCCGCTCCACCGGCGGCAGCCACGCCTCCCGGAAGGCCCACGCCGCCGCGTCCGGCTCGACGAGGGTCAGCGCCGCGACCGGGTGGCGCAGCAGCACCGGGACGAGCCCGCGCTCGCCACCGCCCACCAGCAGCACGCGCCCGGGCCGGGGCACGAGGAGCGCGGCCAGCTGGCCGAGCGACTCGGCGGCGTAGGGATCGGGGAAGCTGCCGACGTACTGGCCGCTCGCGTACAGGTGCCGCACGGCGTCGCCCCCGAGCGCCAGGTGCTGGTAGGGCGTATCGATCACGGCCAGAAGCGGCAGGCCCGGTGCGATCGCGGCGAAGCGGACGCGTTCGCTCGCCGTGTCGAGGCGGCCCGCGCCGGCGGCGACGACGGCCGCCGCGAGCGTCGCGAGCGCGAGCGCCCGCCGCGCCGACACGACGCCGCGACCCGGCGAGCCGAGTGCCAGGGCCGCGCCGACGGCGGCCGTCAGAGCCACGAGCCGCAGCGAGGAGGTGCGGCCGGCCAGCAGCGTGACGAGCAGGCCGCCCGCGAGCGAGCCGAGCGACTCGACGACGTAGACCCGCGCCAGGGCCTCGGCCGCGCCCCACAGCCGGGCCGCGGCGCCCGCCAGCGAGGTGAACGCCCAGCCCACGGCCGCGCCCGAGGGGGCGATCGTCGCGAGCGCCCGCAGCCAGCGGCCCGCCAGCACGGCGACGAGCGGCAGCAGCGCGAGAGCCGCGAGCCCGAAGCCGGCGTCCCTCGGCGCCGTGGCCTCGGACCGGCGGCGGGCCAGCGCCGCGCCGAGGGCGATCCCGCCGAGCCAGGCGCACAGGCCCACGCCGATCGTGGTCTCGTCCCCCGCCGCGTCCACGAGCAGCTCGCGCAGCAACAGCGCCTGGGCGCTCGTCGCGAGCAGCCCGGCCGCGAAGAAGGGCGCGTGGCGCATCGCTCGGAGAGAGTCTATGCGCTTTCCCCCCGGCGGGCCGGTCTGACGGACAATGGACCGCCCTGCGAAGGCGCCCGATCGGAGGTCCCCATGAAGCGAGCTCTCGCCCTGCCCCTCGCCGTCGCTGCCACAGCCGCGCTCGCCCTGCTGGCGCCCCGCCCCGAGCCCGTGCGCGCGGACGAGGCCGTGCGCGCCTGGGAGGCGCCACTGCGCGTCCCCACCTATCCCCTCGGCCCCGCCGAGCCGAACCCGATGTTCTACGCGGGACGCCAGTACCAGGGCGCGCAGGGCCCGGTCTACCCCTACCCGCTGCTCGACCAGCTCTCGGACGCCCGGGAGGACCGCACGTACCGGGCGCTGTGGCTCGAGAACGAGTACGTGAAGCTCTCGGTGCTGCCGGAGATCGGCGGCCGCATCTTCTCCGCCGACGACAAGACGAACGGCTACCCGTTCTTCTACAAGCAGCGCGTGGTGAAGCCGGCGCTGATCGGCATGACCGGCGCCTGGATCTCGGGCGGGGTCGAGTGGAACGTGATGCACCACCACCGCGCCACGACCTTCACGCCGGTGCAGAGCGCGATCGTGGAGAACGCCGACGGCTCGCGCACGCTGTTCGTCGGTGAGACCGAGTGGCGCCACCGCATGCGCTGGGTGGTCGGCCTCACCCTGCGCCCGGGCCGCTCGGTGCTCGAGGCCTCCGTGCGCATGGTGAACCGCACGCCGCTGCCCCACTCGGTGCTCTACTTCGCGAACCCGGCGGTCCACGCCAACCTCGACTACGAGGTCCTCTTCCCGCCCGACGTCGCCTGGGCCACCTTCCACGCGAAGACGGACTTCGCGCCGTGGCCGCTCGCGCGCGGGCCGTTCATGGGCATCCCCTACGCGCCGGGGACGAACCTCGCGCTGTGGAAGAACCACCCGCACCCGGTCTCCTTCTTCGTCTACCGCTCCGAGCTCGACTTCCTCGGCGGCTACGACCACGGCCGGCGCGCCGGCGTCGCGCACGTGGCGGACCGCGACAGCGTCCCCGGCAAGAAGTTCTGGACCTGGGGCAACGGGCCGGACGGGCGCGAGTGGGACCGCATCCTGACCGACGAGGACGGCCCGTACATCGAGCTGATGACCGGCGGCTACTCCGACAACCAGCCCGACTACTCGTGGATCCAGCCGGGCGAGCAGAAGGCGGTGGTGCAGCGCTGGTTCCCGATCCGCGAGCTGGGCGGCCTCTCGGCCGCCAGCGCCGACGGCGCGCTGCACCTCTCGCTCGCGGACGGCAAGGCGCGCCTCGCGGTGAACCTCACCTCACGGCGGCCCGACGCGCGCGTGCGCCTGACGGCCGGCGAGCGCGTGCTGCTCGACGCCAACGCCATCATCGCGCCGGACGCGCCGTTCGTGCGCGAGGTCCCGGCAGGCGCGGGCGTGCGCGAGGAGGACCTGCGCGCCGCCGTGCTGGGAGCGGACGGGGCGGAGATCCTCTCGTACCGGCCGCGGCCGCGGCCGAAGACGCCCGAGCCTTCGCACTACGCGCCGCCGGCGCCGCCGGCGCAGCTCAAGACGGTCGAGGAGCTGGTCCTCGCCGGACGCCGGCTCGAGCAGTTCTACAACCCGTCGCTGGCCCCCGAGCCCTACTACCGCGAGGCGCTGCGGCGCGACCCGGGCGACGCGCGCGCCAACGCCGCGCTCGGCTCGCTGGCCCTGCGGCACGGCGGGTACGAGCAGGCGGAGGCCTTCCTGCTCAAGGCCGTGGCGCGGGCGACCGCCAACCACACGCGCGCCCGCGACGGCGAGCCGCAGTACCTGCTCGGGCTGGCGCTGCGGGCGCGGGGCCGGGCCGACGCCGCGCGCGACGCCTTCGCCGCGGCCGCCTGGGACCGCGCCTGGACGGGGCCGGCGCTGCTGGAGCAGGCCCGGCTCGAGTCCTCGCGCGGACGCGCCGCGGCTGCGCTCGATCTCGTCGCGCGCTCCATCGCGGCGGACCCGCAGTCCACCGCCGCCCTCGCGCTGCACGCCGCGCTGCTGCGCCGCGCGGGCCGGGCCGACGAGGCCTTCCGCCAGGCGAGCGCGATCCTGGCGCTCGACCCGCTCGACCCGCTGGCGGCACGCGAGCGGAAGCTGGCGCGCGACGCGGGGGCGCGCGCGGCGGCTTCTCCCGCCGACGCCCTCGAGAAGGCCGCGCTGCGCTCGCTCGACGAGGACGCCTACGCGCTCGAGGCGGCCCACGACTACGCCGGGGCGGGGCTCGTCGACGACGCGATCGCCGTGCTGCAGGCGCGCCAGGGCGCGACGGGCGCGCGCGTCGACCCGATCGTCGCCTACACGCTCGGCTGGCTGCTCGAGCAGAAGGGCGACGCCGCGGCGGCCCGCGGCCTGTACGCGCGCGGCCGTTCCCTGCCGCCCGACTACTGCTTCCCTTTCCGGCCGGAGACCGCGGTCGTGCTCGAGGCGGCCATGAAGGCCGACCCGAAGGACCCGCGCGCCCCCTACTACCTCGGCAACCTGCTCTACGACGGGCAGCCTGAGCCGGCGATCGCCGCCTGGGAGCGCTCGCGCGCTCTCGACAAGGGCTTCGCGCGGGTCCACCGCAACCTGGCGTTCGCCTACGCGCGCGCCC
>JBGASI010000688.1:0-2102 GCA_044229815.1 Vicinamibacteria bacterium
GGTGAGCTTCGACGAGACGGGCTTCGCGAGCCCCGCCGACCACGTCGGCGCGGCGGAGACCGACGCCGTCTACCGCCAGCAGGCGTGGGAGTTCCTGCTGGCGGGCGGCGGCATCTTCGACATGCTCGACTACTCGTTCGCCGTGGGCCGCGAGGACGGCACCCTGGTCAACGAGGCCCCCGGCGGCGGCAGCCCGGCGCTGCGCCGGCAGCTGCGGGTGCTCAAGGAGTTCCTGAACTGGTTCGACATCCCGGACCTGAAGCCGCGGCCCGGGCTCGTCGTGTCGGCGCCCGGCGCCTTCACGCGGGCCATCGGCACGAAGAAGCGCCGGGGCGTCTACGTCCGTGGCGACGGCCGCACGCGGCTCGTGCTCGACCTGCCGAAGGGCGACTGGCTCGCCGAGTGGATCGACACGAAGACGGGCTCCGTGGTGAAGAAGGCGCGCTTCGCCCACGCGGACGGGCCGCGTGAGCTGGAGAGCCCCGCCTACGAGGGGGATGTCGCGCTGCGCCTGCTCGAGGAGAAGGACCGCTGACGAGCAGGGACGCGGGAGGCGTGCGGTCCGGGGTTTCTCGGTAGTGGGTCAGTGACCCACTACCGGTTTCTCTCGCACGTTTCGGACGGTCCGGGTAATATTGAGGTCGTGAGGTCCCCCTGCCTGTCCGTCCTCGCGCTCGCGGTGGCGCTGGGGGGGGCCACGCCGGCGCAGGGAGCCGACGCGATCGTCGTGATCGTGAACCCGTCCGTGGCAGGCGCCGCCATCCGCCGCTCCGACCTCGCCGCGGTGTTCCTGCGCAAGGTGGTGCGCTGGGGTGACCGCTCGGAGGCGACACCCGTCGACCAGTCGGGCGCCTCGCTCGTGCGCCACGCCTTCTCGGAGGCGGTCCTGCAGATGCCGAGCGCGACCGTGTTGCAGTACTGGCAGAAGCAGATGTTCGCCTCGCCGCCGCTGCGGCCCCCGGCCGTCAAGCCGAACGATGGCGAGGTGATCGCCTTCGTGGCGAAGACGACCGGGGCGGTCGGCTACGTCTCCGCCGGCGCGGCGCTGCCGGCCGGCGTGAAGGTCCTCCAGGTCGTCGACTAGGTCGCCTCGCCTCCGGGCTGAGCCAGCAGGCTCGCGGCGATGCCGGCGTAGGCGTCGACAGCGCCCTCGAGCTCCGCCAGCTCGACGTGCTCGTCCTCCGTGTGGGCGACGAGGATCGAGCCCGGGCCGAACAGCAGCGGCCGGCCCCAGCGCCCGAGCAGCGGGATGTCGGTGGTGAAGGCGAAGGCCTCGGCGGCGTAGCCGGGGACGGTGTGCATCCGGACGGGCGGCACCTCGAGCACCCGCTCGATCGCGACGAGCGGGCGCAGCGGCTCGAGGCAGGCGACGACGGCGTCGCCCGGGCCCACCGTGCGGAAGTTCAGCTCCGCCTCGGCCGACGGCGAGATCACGTTCGGGGCGATGCCGCCCGCGATGAGGCCGACGCAGTAGAACGTGCGGCCGAGCTGCGGGTCCTCGGGCAGGACGATGGCGCGCAGCGCCACGAGGGCGTCGAGCAGCTTGTCGATCGCCGAGACCCCGCGCTGCGGCTGCGACGAGTGCGCGGCGCGGCCCTCGGCCACGAGCCTGAGCCGCAGCACGCCGCGCGTCGCGAGGCCGAGGCGGCTGTCGGTCGGCTCGCCGTCGACGAGGTAGCGTGAGCCGGGCGCGATCGTGTCGGCCGCCGCCGCGCCGTCGCTGCCCCGTTCCTCGCCCACCACGAACAGCAGGCCCACGCGCTCGTCGCCCTGCTCGCGCAGGCGCTCGACGGCGCACACCTGCGCGGCGAGAGCGCCCTTGGCGTCGCAGGAGCCGCGCCCGCGCAGCAGGGCGCCGTCGAGCCGGCTCGGGAAGAACGGCGGCACGCAGTCGATGTGCGTGGAGAGCACGACCTGCGGCCTCGGCGCGAGGAAGGCCAGCACGTTGGCGCGACCGTCGCCGAGCGGCTGCTCGCGCACGGAGAAGCCGCGCTCGCGCAGGTAGCCGGAGAGCCAGGCGCAGGCGGCGGCCTCGCGGCCGGTGGTGGAGTCGATGTCGACCAGCGCGCGGGTGAGGTCGACGACGTTCAGCGCAGCCATGC
>JBGASI010000133.1:0-9708 GCA_044229815.1 Vicinamibacteria bacterium
GTCTGGGAGGGACTACGGCCCCGCTCGCCCTCCGTTCCGCTGTTTGACAAGTTTTTGAACGACTATCGAACAGGTCGGCCGCCGCGGGACTTCGGCAGCAGCGGGGCGAGGAAGCGGCCGGTGTAGCTCTCCTTCACCGTGGCGACCTGCTCCGGCGTGCCCTGCGCCACCAGGCGCCCGCCGCCGTCGCCGCCCGCGGGCCCGAGGTCGATCACCCAGTCGGCGGTCTTGATCACGTCGAGGTTGTGCTCGATCACCACGACCGTGTTGCCGGCCTCGACCAGCCGGTCGAGCACGCGCAGCAGCTTCCTGATGTCGTCGAAGTGCAGGCCCGTCGTCGGCTCGTCGAGGATGTAGAGCGTGCGGCCGGTCGAGCGCTTCGACAGCTCGCGCGAGAGCTTCACCCGCTGCGCCTCGCCGCCCGAGAGGGTGGGCGAGGACTGGCCGAGCGCGATGTAGCCGAGGCCGACGTCCGCCAGGGTCTCGAGCGAGCGGCGCAGGTTCGGGTGGTTCTTGAACAGCGCGAGCGCCTCGTCGACCGTGAGATCGAGCACGTCGGCGACCGACAGGCCGTTGTACTTGACGGCCAGCGTCGCCTCGTTGAAGCGCCGGCCATGGCAGACCTCGCACGGCACGTAGACGTCAGGCAGGAAGTGCATCTCGACCCGCTTGACGCCGTCGCCCTCGCAGGCCTCGCAGCGGCCGCCCTTGACGTTGAACGAGAAGCGCCCCGGGTCGTAGCCGTGCATGCGCGCCTCGGGCAGCTCGGCGAAGAAGTCGCGCACGAGGTCGAACAGCTTCGTGTAGGTGGCCGGGTTCGAGCGCGGCGTGCGGCCGATCGGGCTCTGGTCGATGTCGATCACCTTGTCGATCAACTCGAGCCCCTCGATCCGGTCGTGGGCGCCGACCCGCGCGTCGGAGCCGTGCAGCGCCCGCGCCGCCGCCGGGTAGAGGATGTGGTTGACGAGCGTGCTCTTGCCGGCGCCCGAGACGCCGGTGACGGCGACGAAGACGCCGAGCGGGAACGAGACGCTCACGTCCTTGAGGTTGTTCTCGCGCGTGCCCACGACGGTGATCGCGCGGCCGTCGCCCTTGCGCCGCTCGGCCGGGATCTCGATCGCCAGCTCCCCCGAGAGGTAGCGGCCGGTCAGGCTCGCCTTCGCCTTGCGCACCTGCGCCGGCGTGCCGCAGGCCACCACCTCGCCGCCGTGGCGTCCGGCGCCCGGGCCGAAGTCGACGAGCCAGTCGGCCTCCTCCATCGCCTCGTGGTCGTGCTCGACCACCACCACGGTGTTGCCGATGTCGCGCAGGTGCTTGAGCGCCGCCAGCAGCTTGCGGTTGTCGCGCTGGTGCAGCCCGATCGACGGCTCGTCGAGCACGTAGATGACGCCGGTCAGCTCGGAGCCGATCTGGCTGGCGAGCCTGATCCGCTGGCTCTCGCCGCCGGAGAGCGACGGCGCCGCGCGGTCGAGCGTGAGGTAGGTGAGGCCCACGTCGAGCAGGAAGCGCAGGCGCGAGCGGATCTCCTTCAGCAGCTCGGCCGCGATCTTCGCCTCGGCGCCTTTCAGCCCGAGGCCGTCGAAGAAGGCGCAGGCCTCGGCCACAGAGAGCGCCGTCACGTCCGCGATCGTGCGGCCCTCGATCTTCACGCCGAGCGCCTCCGGCCGGATCCGGCGGCCGGAGCAGGCCGAGCAGGGGCGCGAGGAGAGGAAGCGCTGGTAGTACTGGCGCATGTCCTCGGACTTCGTCTCGCGCATCCGGCGCATCATCGAGTTGATCGCGCCCTCGTAGCGCATCTTGAAGGCGCCGCTGCCCCAGGAGCTGTTGACCTTGATGCTGACGCGCTCGCCGCCGGTCCCGAACAGGATCACCTGGCGCTGCGCCTCGCTCAGGCTCTTCCAGGGCCGGTTGAGGTCGATGCCGCGCTCGCGCGCGACCGCCCGAACGATGTCGCTGCCCCAGGTGGTCGCCTCGCCGACCGCGCCGAGCGGCTTCACCGCCCCCTCGTTGACCGACAGGTCCGGGTTGGGCACCACCAGCGCCGGGTCCATCTCCATGCGGGTCCCCAGACCCGAGCACTCGGGGCACATGCCCTGCGGGGAGTTGAACGAGAACAGCTGCGGCGTCGGCTCCGGGAACGAGAGGCCGCAGTGGTGGCAGGCGCGGTGCTCCGAGAGGATCTTCTCGGGCGCGCCCTCGGGCGCGATCACCACGATGCCCTGGCCGTGGCGCAGCGCTGTCTCGACCGAGTCCGTCAGCCGCTGACCGATGCCCGGCCGGGCGATCAGCCGGTCGACCACCGCGTCGATCGAGTGCTTCTTCTTCTTGTCGAGCCGGATCTCCTGCTCGAGCGGCAGCACGATCCCGTCCACCCGCACGCGCGCGAAGCCGGACTTGCGGACCTGCTCGATCACCTCGCGGTGCTCGCCCTTCCTCTCGCTCACCAGCGGGGCGAGCACCAGGAACTTCGTGCCCTCCGCGAGCTCGAGGACCTCGGCCACGACCTGCTGCGCGGACTGCTGCGAGACCGGCCGGCCGCAGCGGTAGCAGGTGAGCCGGCCGACCCGAGCCCACAACACGCGCAGGTAGTCGTGCAGTTCCGTCACCGTGCCCACGGTGGAGCGCGGGTTGGTGCTGGCCGTCTTCTGCTCGATCGAGATCGTGGGCGCGAGCCCACGGATCGAGTCGTAGAGGGGCTTCTCCATCTGGCCCAGGAACTGACGGGCGTAGGCCGAGAGGCTCTCGATGTAACGGCGCTGGCCCTCGGCGTAGAGCGTGTCGAAGGCGAGCGAGGACTTGCCCGAGCCGGAGACCCCGGTGAAGACGACCAGCTTCTTCTTCGGGATCTCGACCGTGACGTTGCGCAGGTTGTGCTGACGGGCACCGGTGATGACGATGCGGTCGGGCTCCATCGGCCTCCTCGGAAGGACCGCCGCGCCGGGCGGGCCAAACGGCCATCTTAGGAGGACGAGCCGCCCGGGTCCAGCCCCGGACCCGCCGCGATCAAGGGTGGCTCCTCTTGCATCCAACAACTTGGACGTCAAGCGAGAGAAATCCAACCAATCGTATTTCGGGCCGTGTCATCCTTCGGCTTTCCCGCGCGGGGCAGTCTGCGTCTATGTCGTGCCGAAACAGTTCCTTGCAGGGTTGCCGCCGCCGGCGGCACGCGTTCGCCGATGCACTCTGTTGGATGGCCTCCCGGGGTATCCGCCGGCAGCCACTCCAAGTTCATCCAGTTCAGCGACTTAACAGCTCCGCCTCCTCTGCTGGCGTGGCGTCCTTCTTGCTGTATGCACCCCCCAGTCGCGGTGCCGGGCTTCAGGCTGGCTTTCCCCCGGGAACGTCCAAGAGCCAGGCTCCGAGTCGCCGTTCAATGGCAGGTCCCGTCCGGGACGATGGGGAGGTTTCATGAAGTCGAGATTCGTGCTCGTGATCCTGGCGACGCTGGCCCTCGTGTTGCCAGCGGTCGCGCAGGAGCAGCGCGGCTCCATCCAGGGAGTCGTCAAGGATTCGCAGGGCGGCGCGCTCGTCGGCGCGACCGTCGTCGCCAAGCGCGCCGGCGGCGCGTCGGTCGAGGCCGTGACCGATTCCGTCGGCTCCTTCCGTTTCAACGCCCTCAGCCCGGGTGAGTACGAGATCACCGCCACGCTCTCGGGCTTCGCGCCGGCGAAGGTCGCCGCCATCGACCTGCGCCTCGGCCAGGTGCTCTCGATCAACCTCGGGCTCAAGCCCGGCGGCCTGACCGAGACCGTCCAGGTCGTCGGCGAGTCGCCTCTCATCGACGTCAAGCAGAGCGCCCGGGCCACCAACCTGCGCGCCGAGGACATCGAGAAGATGCCCAAGGGCCGCGACTTCACGAGCCTGGTCACCCAGGCCCCCGGGGCGAACAACGAGACGAAGCTCGGCGGCATCTCGATCGACGGCGCGAGCGCCTCGGAGAACCGCTTCATCATCGACGGCGCGGAGACGACCGACATCCGCTACGGCACCTCGGGCAAGCGGCTGATCACGGACTTCGTCGAGGAGGTCCAGGTGAAGTCGAGCGGCTACGCGGCCGAGTACGGCGGCGCCACCGGCGGCGTCATCAACGCCATCACCAAGTCGGGCGCCAACAACTTCCGCGGCGACGTCATGGCCTACTTCTCCTCCGACGCGCTCGGCTTCAACTGCGGCGGGGAGGGCGCCTACTGCGACGGCCGCGAGAGCCTGCGCCGCAACCCCACGAACTCCAACGTCTCCGAGTACATCACCTACCCGAAGGACAGCTGGACGCGCTGGGACCCCGGCTTCAACCTCAGCGGCCCGATCGCCAAGGACAAGATGTGGTTCTTCGTGGGCTACCAGCCGCGGCTCGAGACCGAGAAGCGGACCTGGACGGCCGCGGCCGACGGCGTCACGCGCACGAACGAGCAGAAGATCCGCGAGCACTTCCTGACGGCCAACATCACGGGCCAGCCGAGCGCGGCGATCCGCTACCGCGTCGCGTACAACACGAACCGCTTCGGGCGCGACGGCGCGCTGCCGACCCTCGACGGCACCACCGACCCGCTGGCGAACCTCGCGATCAACCGCACGACCCCCAACTGGACCACCTCGGCCAACATCGACTACACGCCGTCGAGCAAGGTGTTCATGAGCCTGCGCGGGTCGTACTTCACGTACGACGACAAGGACGAGGGCGTCTACCAGAAGGACCGCTACGTCTTCAGCAACTCGAACATCGGCCTCGCCGGCGTCCCGGCCGAGTTCCAGGCGCCTGGCGGCACCCAGAACCAGACGACGACCTTCGAGAACTCGCGCGACAAGTACAAGCGCTACCAGGCGCAGTACGACACGACGTTCTTCTTCTCCGCCGGCGGCGAGCACCAGGTGAAGGCCGGCGTCCTCTACGAGCGCCGCTTCAACGACGCGCTCTACGGCGAGACGGCCAACCGCCTCACCTTCAACTGGAACCGCACGATCTCCGGCCAGCGCGGCACCTACGGCTACTACGTGGTGCGCAGCAACCGCACCTTCCCGGAGCGCGGTTACCTCGAGGTCGGGCAGGTCACGACGAACGCCTGGCAGCTCTTCATCCAGGACTCCTGGACGATCGGCCGCAACTTCACCCTGAACTACGGCCTGCGCACCGAGAACGAGGTCGCGCCCTCCTACGCCGACCCCGTGTACGGCTACGCCTCGAAGGCGATCGAGTTCGGCTTCAAGGACAAGCTGGCCCCCCGCGTCGGCTTCGCCTGGGACCTCAAGGGCGACGGGCGCTGGAAGGCGTACGGCAGCTGGGGCGTCTTCTACGACGTGCTCAAGATGGACCTGCCGCGCCAGTCCTTCGGCGGCGCCAAGTGGGTCGACTACTACTTCGCGCTCGACACGCCCAACTGGCCGAGCCTCGTCGACATCTCCGGCTGCCCGCCGGCCTGCCCGGGCAAGCAGCTGCTCTTCCGTGACCAGCGCTTCCCGTCGAACGAAGCCATCCAGGCGGACATCAAGCCGATGCAGACGCAGGAGATGGTCTTCGGCCTCGACCACGAGCTGACGCCCACGCTGTCGGTGGGGGCGCGCTTCGTGCGCAAGCACCTCGTGCGCGCGGTGGAGGACATCGGCAACCTCGACTCCGAGGGCAACGAGACCTACGTCATCGGCAACCCGGGCGAGGGCCCCAACGAGCTGTACATCACGCCGGAAGGCCGCGAGATCACGCTGCCGAAGGCCCAGCGCGACTACGACTCGTTCGAGCTCAGCCTCAACAAGCGCATGGCCAACCGCTGGTCGGCCCGCGCCAGCTACATGTGGAGCCGCCTGTTCGGCAACTACGCCGGGCTGTCGCAGTCCGACGAGAACGGGCGCGTGAGCCCGAACATCGGCCGCAACTTCGACTACCCGCTGATGAGCTTCGACGCGAACGCCGAGCCGGTCTTCGGCTTGCTCGCCACCGACCGCACCCACCAGGTCAAGCTGCAGGCCATCTACGACACCCCGTTCGGCGTCGCCGTGGGCGGCAACTGGTTCCTGGCGAGCGGCATCCCGATCACCCGCGAGGCGTCCTTCATCGCGGGCGCCGGCTACCCGGTGTTCTACGCGGGCCGCAACAGCGACGGCCGCACGCCGTTCTTCAACCAGCTCGACCTGTTCGCGCAGTACGAGCTGAAGCTCGGCAGCGGCCGCACCCGCCTCGGCATCAGCGCGAACGTGATCAACGTGATCGGGACGAACACCGCCACGAACAAGTTCAACACGCAGCTCCAGCCCGGCCAGCAGATCAACATCACGGAGGACGAGTTCTTCCAGGGCGTCAACCCGAGCGCGCTCATCCAGGCGCAGGGCCTCGCCTCGGATCCCCGCTTCCTGCAGGCGGTGGGCTTCCAGCAGCCGCGCCAGCTGCGGCTGGGCATGAAGGTGAGCTTCTAGTCTCTTAGTCTCTCGGACGTCGTCGAAGGGGCGAGGGCCGCAGGCCCTCGCCCCTTTTCCCTTCCTGGCCCTTGACAAGCCCCCAAATCCATCCGATTGAACCTCGATTCAATCAGCTGGACGCTCCACGGGGATGCAGGACCCGCAAACTCTTTGCTGTCAATACTTGTCTGTCCATCCAGCATGGCACGCCGCATGCTCTAGAAGCGGGCTCACCGTCCTTGCCGCGCAGCGGCGTTCGGGGCGGGGGTGTTCTCTATTACTCCCAAGGAGGATGTTCGGATGCGCTTCAGATATCTAGCGGCCCTCGTGGCCGTGGCGCTCCTCGTGGCCCTGCCCGTCGTGGCGCAGGAGCAGCGCGGATCGATCGAAGGTGTCGTCAAGGACGCTCAGGGCGGCGCCGTCGCCGGCGCCACCGTCACGGCCAAGAGCGCGGCGGGTGCCGCGGTCGACGCGGTCACCGACGCCGCCGGGAAGTACCGCTTCCCGGCCCTCGCGCCGGGCCGCTACGAAGTCACCGCCAACCTGTCGGGCTTCGCGCCGGCCAAGATCGAGAACGTCGACCTGCGCCTCGGCGCGGCCCTCACCATCGGCCTCACGCTCAACCCGGGCGGCGTGACCGAGACGGTGCAGGTCGTGGGCGAGTCGCCGCTCATCGCGATCACGCAGAGCGCCCGCTCCACCTCGCTGCGCGCCGACGAGATCGACAAGTTGCCCAAGGGCCGCGACTTCTCCTCGCTCGTCACCCAGGCCGCCGGCGCGAACTCGGAAGGCAAGACGGGCGGCATCACGATCGACGGCTCGTCGGGCTCCGAGAACCGCTGGATCATCGACGGCGCCGAGGCCACGAACCTGCAGAACGGCACCCAGGCCAAGCAGATGGTCACGGACTTCGTCGAGGAGGTCCAGGTCAAGTCCTCGGGCTACGCGGCCGAGTACGGCGGCTCCACCGGCGGCGTCGTGAACGTGCTCTCGAAGAGCGGCACCAACCAGTGGCGCGGTGATGCGCTGCTCTACTTCCAGTCCGACGCGCTCCAGGCGGACAACCGCCCGACGCTGCGCCTCAAGCCCACGAACGACCGCGAGGCGGAGTACGTCACCTACAAGGAAGACACCTACAAGCGCTACGAGCCGGGCTTCAGCCTCAGCGGTCCGCTGGTCAAGGACAAGCTGTGGTTCTTCGCGGGCTACATCCCGCAGTTCCGGCCGCTCGACCGCAACATCACCTTCCTCTCCGACGGCTCCAACAGGACCTTCAGCGAGGACTTCCGCTCGAACTACCTGACCTCCAACGTGACGGCCCAACTCGGCTCGAAGCTGCGGATCCGCGCGACCTACAACCTCAGCAGCCAGAAGTTCAAGGGCACGCTGCCCGGCCAGGACGGCGCCGGCAACCCCAACGCCAACTACGCCGTCGACACCATCCAGCCGAACTGGGCCACGTCCACCACGATCGACTGGACGCCGAGCAACAAGGTGTTCATGAGCCTGCGCGGCGGCTACTCCATCAACGACAACTACACCGAGGGTGTCTACGAGAAGGACCGCGTCACGTACTCGGGGTCGTCGATCGGCCTCGCCGGCGTGCCGTCCGACTGGCAGAAGGCCAACGGCTACGCGAACGTGCCGACGAACAACGCCAGCACGCGGAACATCCAGAAGCGCTTCCAGCTGCAGTGGGACACGACGCTCTTCTTCTCGGGCGGCGGCGACCACCAGCTGAAGGTCGGCGCCCAGCTCGACCGCATTGGCCTCGACCAGCTCACCGGCGAGCAGGGCAACCTGGTCCGCATCTTCTGGAACCAGTCGCTGTCCGGCTCGCGGGGCACCTACGGCCGTTACCAGGTGCGCAGCAACGGCGTCTTCCCCCAGCAGGGCTTCATCACCCAGGGCGACGTCACCGTCAACAACCTGGGCCTGTTCCTGCAGGACTCGTGGACGATCGGCCGCCGGCTGACCCTGAACCTCGGCCTGCGCACCGAGAACGAGAAGGTCCCGACGTTCGTCACCGGCGACCCGTCGGTCCCGCAGTACGCGATCGAGTGGGGCTTCGGCAAGAAGCTCGCCCCGCGCGCCGGCTTTGCCTACGACCTGGCGGGCGACGGCAAGACGAAGCTCTACGGGTCGTGGGGCGTCTTCTACGACATCTTCAAGCTGGAGCTGCCGCTCGGCTCCTTCGGCGGCCAGAAGTGGCTCGAGTACTACTACACGCTCGACAGCGGCGACCTCAGCTCGATCATCGACAACCCGAACTGCCCGCCGGCCTGCCCCGGCACGCTGCAGCGCGGCCCGATCGACTTCCGCCACGTCGGTCTCGGCTCGGACTACATCGACCCCGAGCTGAAGCCGATGAAGATGCAGGAGCTCGTGTTCGGCGCCGAGCGTGAGCTGGCCTCGAACCTCTCGGTGAGCGCCCGCTACGTGCACAAGTGGGTCAACCGCGCGATCGAGGACACGGGCTCCGTCGACGCCCAGCAGAACGAGATCTACATCATCGCGAACCCGGGCGAGGGCCTGACGCAGACCGCCTACACCTTCTCCGACGGCAGCGGCAAGGTCGCCCTGCCCACGGCGAAGCGCGCCTACGACTCCGTCGAGCTGGCGCTCAACAAGCGCCTGTCGAACAACTGGTCCGGTCGCGTCAGCTACATGTGGAGCCGCCTGTTCGGCAACTACTCCGGCCTCGCGCAGACCGACGAGAACGGCCGCACCAGCCCCAACGTCGGCCGCCTGTGGGACTACCCGGTCATGATGTTCGACCAGACCGGGAAGGCGACCTACGGCCCGCTCGCGACCGACCGCACCCACCAGCTCAAGGCCCAGTTCCTCTACGACTTCGGCTTTGGCCTGAGCGCCGGCGTCAACTGGTACGGCGCCTCGGGCATCCCGCGCTCGCGCGAGATGGGCTTCCTGCCGCCGAACAACTTCCCGGTCAACTACCTCGGCCGGAACAGCGACGGTCGCCTGCCGTTCTACAACCAGGCCGACCTCTACGCCCAGTACCGCCTCAAGCTGGGCGATCGCCAGGCGCTCGTCTTCAGCGTGAACGCCCTCAACCTGTTCGACCAGTCGACCGCCACGAACTACTTCCAGACCGAGAACTACGGCTCGGGCGTCAACGGCGACCAGGACGCGTTCTACCGCGGCCAGCTCAACTTCCAGACGCTGGCGCAGCAGCAGGGCGTGCTCACGGACGCGCGCTTCATGAAGGACAACGGCTACCAGAGCGCCCGCGTGATCCGTCTCGGCGTGAAGTTCAGCTTCTAGTCGTCTCAGAGCTGCCGGGCGGCCAGGCCGCCCGGC
>JBGASI010000689.1:0-2100 GCA_044229815.1 Vicinamibacteria bacterium
GCGACGCGCGTCGCGCCGCCGCGCGGCGCCAGCACGGCGACGGTCCACAGCGCGCCGAGGACCAGCGCCGCCGCCGCGATCGCCGCCAGCGCCCAGCCGCCGCGCCGCAGCCGGGTGCCCGGTTGCGGCGCGGGCGGCGACGGCTGAGGCGGTGGAGCGAGCCGCCGGCCCGCGGTCGAAGCCGTGGCGATCGTCGTCTGGCCGACCACGCGCAGCGCGTCGACGAGCTCGCCGCCGGTTCCGTATCGCCCCGCCGGGTCCTTCGCGGTCGAGCGCCGCAGGACCGCGCCGAGCTCAGGCGGGAGTCCCGTCGCCGCGAAGTCGACCGGCGGCGGCTCTTCGGTCAGGATCTTCACCAGGATCGCCGTGACGCTGTCGCCCATGAAGGGCTTGGCGCCCGTCAGGCACTCGTAGAGCACGCAGCCCAGGGAGAACAGGTCGGAGCGCCGGTCGACCTTGAGCCCGCGGGCCTGCTCCGGCGACATGTAGTTGGGCGTGCCCATGATCAGGCCGGTCGAGGTGAGGTTGCCGCCCGCCTCGACCTTCGCGATGCCGAAGTCCATCACCTTCACGTGACCGGACGGCTCGATCATGATGTTCCCGGGCTTGACGTCCCGGTGCACGACCTGGCCGTCGTGGGCGTGGTCGAGCGCGGCCGCCACCTGGGAGACGATCGACAGCGTCTCGTCGAAGCCGAGCCGCCCTCTCTCCTGCAGCAGCGCCTGCAGGGTCTGGCCCCGGACCAGCTCCATCACGATGAAGCTCGTGACCGGGCCTGCGACGATGTCGTGGGTCGTGACGATGTTCGGGTGGCGCAGCTGCGCGGCGACCTGCGCCTCGCGCAGGAAGCGTTTCTTCACCTCGTCGAGCTGGGCGGCCTCGACGAATGCCTCGAGCCTGATCCGCTTGACCGCCACGTCACGGCCCAGCACCGAGTCGTGGGCGCGGTAGACCTCGCCGAACGCGCCGGCGCCCAGGCGCGAGACGACACGGTAGCGATCACCGAGCAGGCCGGCGAGCGTCTGGGTCCCGATCGAGGGCGGCAGCCCCGCCCCGGCCCCAGCCAGGGACAGCTCCGGGAGGTTCGCGGAGTCGCGGTCACGTTCGGACGGATCGCCTGCCACGGCCACCCCCTGGTCGTGTTTCTTGGAGGAAGAACTCGATGCTATGCGGGGCCCTCGCGTCGCGTCAATCCGCTCGAGGCACGCGCTGCCTCGGCCACGCGCGGCCGTGCTAGCCTCGGCGCGCGTGAACCTCGAGCCCGGGACGAGCTTCGGAGCGTACCGCATCGTCGCGGCCCTCGGCCGCGGCGGCATGGGCGTCGTCTACCGCGCGCACGAGCGCGCGCTGGACCGCGACGTGGCGCTCAAGGTGCTGACGCCGGAGTTCCTCCACGACCCGAGCTTCGCCGAGCGCTTCCGCAAGGAGGCCCGGCTCGCCGCGCGCCTCGAGCACCCGCACGTGGTCCCGGTGCACGCCTTCGGCATCGAGGCCGGACGGCCGTGGATGGCGCTGCGCCTGATGGCGGGCGGCTCGCTGGCGGATCGGCTCAAGGAAGGGCCGCTCGCTCCCGCGCGCGCCGCCTCGCTGCTGGCCGAGGTCGCCTCGGCGCTCGACCACGCGCACGAGCGCGGCATCGTCCATCGCGACGTCAAGCCGGCGAACGTGCTGCTCGACGAGACGGGCCGCGCCTACCTGGCCGACTTCGGCATCGCGCGGCTGCTCGAGGGCTCGTCGCTGGCGACGGCGAGCGGTCTCGTGCAGGGCACGCCAAGCTACATGGCGCCGGAGCAGGCGAGCGGAGGGAAACCCGGGCCGCCGGCCGACGTCTATGCGCTCGCGGTGATGGCGTTCGAGTGCCTGAGCGGGCGGCTGCCGTTCACCGGGACGACGCCGGTCGCGATCCTGATGAAGCACATCTCCGAGCCCGTGCCCGAGCTCTCGAGCGCCGAGGCCGCGCCGGAGCTGGCGGCCGTGCTGCGGCGCGGCCTCGCCAAGGCGCCGGGCGAGCGCTGGCCGTCGCCCGGGGCGTTCGCGCGCGCCCTCGAGCACGCGGCGCGGCTCGGGCCCGCGCCGCGGGCCGAGCCGGTCAGCCTGCCG
>JBGASI010000134.1:0-9952 GCA_044229815.1 Vicinamibacteria bacterium
CCTGATCATGCCGGCCAAGCTGCACCCGATCTGGTACACCTCGCTGCTGCCGCTGATGTTCTACCTCTCGGCGATCGCCGGCGGGCTGGCGATGATGATCGTCGAGTCGCGCCTGTCCTCGCGCGCGCTCGGCCGCGGGCGCGCGTTTCCGCGGCTGATGTACGACCTCGGCCGGCCCTGGAACATCTGGCACCCGCTGGTGATGTGGAACCCGCGCTCGCCGATGTTCGAGGTTTCCTGGTGCGTGATGCTGTACCTGACGGTGCTCTCCCTCGAGTTCTCGGGGATGGTCTTCGAGCGGCTCGGCTGGACGCGGGCGCGCGTCCTGCAGCACGCGGCCACGGTGCCGCTGGTGATCGCGGGCGCCATCATCTCGACGCTGCACCAGTCCTCGCTCGGCTCCTTCTACCTGATCATGCCGGCCAAGCTGCACCCGATCTGGTACACCTCGCTGCTGCCGCTGATGTTCTACCTCTCGGCGATCGCCGGCGGGCTGGCGATGATGATCGTCGAGTCGCGCCTGTCCTCGCGCGCGCTCGGCCGCGGGCGCTGGAGTTCGCGATCGGGGTTATCCTTCCGATGGCGCTGCTGGCCTTCTCGGCGGTGCGCCGCAACTCCGGGCGGCTCTACGGCGCCGCCCTGCTGGTGGTGGCCGGGTTCATCATGGATCGCCTGAACGTGAGCATCACCGGGCTCGAGGGCGCGCAGGGCGGCAGCTACGCCCCGTCGCTCGGCGAGGGCGTCATCACCCTGATGCTGGTGGCGATCGGGATCGCGACCTTCGGGCTCGCGGTGCGCTTCCTGCCCGTGATGCACCACGTCGAGGCCCCGGAACTGGCCGCCGAGCCCGCGCCGGCGCCCGGGCTGCTCAACGCCGTCCCCATGAGGAGCTGAACACGCCCCTCCGCTTCGCCAGCTCCGTCGCGAGGCGCCTCCGCCCCTGGAGGCGCCTCGCCGTGCGCATGGGCCTCGGGCTGTGCCTCGGGGCCGCGGCCATCCTCTACGTCGCCGACCAGCTCAGCCTCGACCGCCAGCGCGCGCAGCTCGAGGGGCTGGTCGCGCTCTCCGCCGACCGCACGGCCGGCATCATCCACCGCGCCACGCACGACGGCATGCTGCGCAACGACGCCGACGGGGTGCGCCGGATCATCGAGAACATCGCGGCGCAGGAGGGCGTGGACAGCGTCCGCATCTACAACAAGGAGGGCCGGGTCCGCGTCTCCTCGCGCCAGGGCGAGGAGGGCGCGCTCGTCGACAAGCGCTCGGAAGAGTGCATCGCCTGCCACGCCGGGCCGCAGCCCAAGTCGGGCCTGGAGCGCTCCGACCGCATCCGGCTGCTGCGCGCGCCCGACGGCGGCCGCGTGCTCGGCGTGATCACGCCGATCTACAACGAGGCGCAGTGCACCGCCTGCCACGTGCACCCCGGGTCGCAGCGCGTGCTCGGCATCCTCGACGTGCGGCTGTCGATGGCGCAGGCCGACACGGCGCTGCGCGCCTCGGAGCGGCAGATGAAGTACGGCCTGTTCGCCACCGGCGTCGCGGTGCTGCTGCTGAGCTTCGTCCTGCTCTGGGCCCTGGTGATGCGCCCGGTCAAGCTGCTGCGCGGAGCGATGGAGCGCACGCGCGCCGGGGACCTCGGCGCGCGCGTCCCGGTGCGCAGCAGCGACGAGATGGGCGAGCTGGCCCGCTCCTGGAACGAGCTGACCGGCGAGCTGCAGCATGCGCGCGAGGACCTCGAGGGCCTCAACCGCACGCTCGAGGAGCGCGTGCAGGAGAAGACGCGCGAGCTCGAGCACACCCACCGGCAGATGGTGGTGGTCGAGAAGATGGCGTCGCTGGGCAAGCTGGCCGCGGTGGTCGCCCACGAGATCAACAACCCGCTGGCCGGGATCCGCACCTACGCCCGGCTGCTGCGGCGCCAGCTGGCCGGGGCGGACAAGACGCCGCCCTCCGCCGAGCAGCTGAAGGAGACCGACCGCATCCTGGAGATGGTCGACAGCGAGTCCGGCCGCTGCGGGGACATCGTGCGCAACCTGCTGGCCTTCAGCCGCCAGGCCGGCGCGCGCTTCGCCGAGGAGGACCTCGCTCCGGTGATCGAGCGCTGCCGGATGCTGCTGCGGCACCAGGCCGAGATGCTCAACGTGACGCTCGAGACGAGCGCCGAGGCCGACCTGCCGCGGGTGGTCTGCGACGCCGCGCAGGTGCAGCAGCTGCTGCTCGCGCTGGCGATGAACGCGCTCGAGGCGACGCCGGCCGAGGGCCGGGTCTCGCTCGAGGCGCGCCGCGACGGCGACGGCGTCCGGCTCGTCGTCGCCGACACCGGCTGGGGCATCCCGAAGGAGCACCAGGACCGCATCTTCGAGCCCTTCTTCACGACGAAGGAGGCCGGCAAGGGAGTCGGCCTCGGCCTCGCCGTCGTGTACGGGATCGTGAACCGCCACCACGCGACGATCGCGCTCGACTCCGAGCCGGGCCGGGGCACCACCTTCACGATCCGCCTGCCGGCCCGCCAGCCGGCGGACGGCTCGCTCGAGGGCTTCGCCGCGAACGCCGCCGCCCCCGCAGGAGACGACGCATGAGCGCCACCCCCGCCCCGGACGCCCCGGGCCTGCTGAGCATCCTGATCGTCGACGACGAGACGATCGTCCGCGACTCGCTCGGGGCCTGGTTCCGCCAGGACGGCCACCGCGTCGACGTGGCCGAGGGCGGCAAGGAGGCGCTGCGCCTCGTCACCACCCGCAAGTACGACATGGCCTTCCTCGACATCAAGATGCCGGGGATGGACGGGCTGGAGCTGCAGGCCCGGCTGACGCAGGCCGACCCGGAGCTGACGGTCGTGCTGATGACGGCCTACGCCTCGGTCGAGACGGCCGTCAAGGCGATGAAGAACGGCGCCTACGACTACATCGTCAAGCCCTTCGACCCCGACGACCTGTCGCTGCTGGTCAAGCGCGCGGCCGAGCACCGCTCGCTGCGCGCCGAGAACATCCGCCTGAAGCAGAGCCTGGAGAGCGCCGCCGCGCCGCCGCCGCTGCTCGGCAGCTCGCCGGCGATGCGCCACGTGCTCGAGCTCGTCACCACGGTGGCGGCCAGCGACTCGACGGTGCTGGTGACCGGCGAGTCCGGGACCGGCAAGGAGGTGGTCGCGCGCGCGATCCACGGCGCCTCGCCGCGCCGCTACAACCCGATGGTGGTCGTCAACTGCGGCGCCCTGCCCGAGGGCATCCTGGAGAGCGAGCTGTTCGGCCACGAGGCCGGCGCCTTCACCGGCGCGCGCGCCCGCCACAAGGGCAAGTTCGAGTCGGCCGACGGCGGCACCATCTTCCTCGACGAGATCGGCGAGGTGAGCCCCAAGGTGCAGGTCGAGCTGCTGCGGGTGCTCGAGGAGAAGAAGGTGACGCGGCTCGGCGGCAGCGCGCCGGTCGGCGTCGACTTCCGCACGATCACCGCCACCAACCGCGACCTGCTGGCGGCGGTCAAGGACGGCAGCTTCCGCGAGGACCTCTACTGGCGGCTCAACGTCGTCCACATCCACATCCCGCCGCTGCGCGAGCGGCCCGAGGACGTGCCGGTGCTGGCCGAGCACTTCCTGGCGCGGCTGGCGCAGTCGATGAGCCGCCGGCCGATGCGCTTCGCGGCCGACGCCCTCGCCGCGCTCGCCGCCTACCCCTGGCCGGGCAACGTGCGCGAGCTGCAGAACGCGATCGAGCGCGCCGTGGTCGTCGGCCAGGGCGAGACCGTCACGGCGGCCGACCTGCCCCTGCGCGTGACGCAGGCGCCCGCCGCGGGGGGCCCCGGCCCCGGCTCGCTGGCGGAGGCCGAGCGCGTGCACGTGCAGTCCGTGCTCGAGGCGAGCGCCTGGAACATCACGAAGGCGGCGCGCGTGCTCGACGTGGACCGCGTCACGCTCTACAACAAGATCAAGAAGTACGAGCTCAAGAAGCCGGAAAGCGGGGGCCCGGGCCGCCCGTGAACGGTGAGGCCGCGCTCCTCGCCGAGGCGGTCGACCTGCTGCCGCTGGGCGTGATCGAGCCCGCGGCCGTGCGGATCCTCGCCGCGCGCCTGAGCCGCCGCGTGGAGCTGCCGGTGCACGTGCTGGCGCCCGAGGCCGTCCCGGCCCGCCGCATCCCGGGCCGCGATCAGCTCGAGGCCGGGGCGCTGCTGGAGGCGCTCGAGGCCCGGCCCCGGCACGCGAGGCGCCTCCTGGTCGGCGTCAGCGCGGAGGACATCGCGATCCCCGTCTTCACCTTCGTGTTCGGCCTGGCGCGTCAGGGCGGCTGGGCCTGCCTCGTCTCCCGTGCCCGCACCGACCCGGCGTTCTACGGCCTGCCGGACGACCCGGAGCTGCGAGACGAGCGCCTGGTGCGCGAGGTGCTGCACGAGCTCGGCCACCTCGCGACACTCGCCCACTGCTCCGACCGGGCGTGCCTGATGAGCTTCGCCGGCAACATCGAGAAGGTCGACACCCGCGGCGGGCACTTCTGCGCGGCCTGCGCCGCGCGCCTGCCGGGCTGGCTGCGCGGGACGCCGGCTGGGGCGGAGCGCTCGTGAGAAACCGGCGGCGTCAGACGGCCGGTGGCGGTTCCGTGCCCTTGAAGAGGGTGTCGAGGCGTTGCTGGAGGCGCGAGGCGAGCGCGTCGGCGCGCTCCGCCTGCTCGAGGAAGGCGCGCGCGAGCTCGTCCTTGCCGCGGCCGATGATCCCCGTGATCAGCGCCAGGCGGCGCACCACCACGTCCGTTCCGCCGCCGGCCTCGACGGCGAGCGGCCAGGTCCCGGCCTCGAGCGCGGAGAGCGCGAGCTGCACCTCGCGCAGCGAGAAGCCCTCGGCGACCCGCTCCTCGGCGATCGCGCGCGCGTGCCGCTCGAACGGCTGCGGCCCGCCGCTGCGCGCGGCGGCGACGAAGGCGGCGACGAGGCGCTCGCAGCGCTCGCGCAGGACCTCGGGCGCCGCCTCGCGGTAGTGCGGCGCGTCCTGCGTGAGCAGGGCGGCCTCGACGTCCTGGCCGATCGCGCGGGCGCGCGCGGCGAGGAGTGCGGCGAGCTCGCTGTCCATCCCTGGCCTCCCTCGGGTCCGATTCTACCCCGCGGCTATACTGGCCCTCGTGCGCGTCGTGGTCGCCATGTCCGGGGGCGTCGATTCGTCGCTGGCCGCCGCGCTGCTGAAGGAGGCCGGCCACGACGTGGTCGGCGTCTCGATGCAGCTGCACGACCAGACCGAGGGCCACGGACCCTCCTTCGGGCGCTGCTGCTCGCTCGAGGACTTCCACGACGCCAAGCGCGTGGCCGCCCGGCTCGGGATCCCCCACTACGTGATGAACCTCGAGGCCTCCTTCCGCGCCGGTGTGGTCGCGCCCTTCGTGCGCGACTACCTCGACGGACGCACGCCGCTGCCCTGCGCGCGCTGCAACAGCGAGGTGAAGTTCGCGAGCCTGGTGGAGCGCGCGCGCTCCCTCGGCGCGAGCCACGTCGCGACCGGCCACTACGCGCGCACGGACGCGGACGGCCCCGGCGGGAGATTGCGCCTGCTGAAGGGCGACGACCCGGGCAAGGACCAGTCCTACTTCCTGTTCGGCCTGACGCAGCAGCAGCTCGCGGTCGCGCTCTTTCCGGTCGGCCGCCTGAGGAAGGACGAGGTGCGACGGCTCGCGCGCGAGCGCGGGCTGAGCGTGGCCGACAAGGCGGAGAGCCAGGAGATCTGCTTCGTGCCCGACGGGGACTACGCGGCCTTCGTCGAGCGCGCGGCGGGCGCCGGCGCGCGCCCGGGGCCGATCGTGGACGACGCGGGCCGCGAGGTCGGCCGGCACGCGGGCGTCCACCGCTTCACCGTCGGCCAGCGCAAGGGCCTCGGCCTCACCTCCCCGCGGCCGCTCTACGTGCTCTCGATCCGGCCCGAGACGAGCACGGTCGTCGTGGGCGAGGACGACGGGCTCTTCGCCGACCGCCTCGTCGCGCGCGAGGTGAGCTGGCTGTCGGTCCCCGAGCCCGCCGCGCCGATCCGCGCCCGGGTGCGGATCCGCTACCGGCACGCCGAGGCCCCGGCGCAGGTCGCGCCGCTCGGCGGCGGCCGGGTCGAGGTGCGCTTCGACGAGAAGCAGCGCGCGGCCACCCCGGGACAGGCCGCGGTCTTCTACGACGGCGAGCTGTGCCTCGGCGGGGGCTGGATCGAGGGCTGAACGGGGCCTTCAGTCCCCGGAGGCCGCCGACAAGCGCTCGAGCGCCAACCGGGCCGCCTTCTGCTGCGCGGCCTTCTTCGAGAAGTCCTCGCCGGCCGTCACCGTGCCGTCGTCGAGCCGGCACTCGACGACGAAGCGCCGGCGGTGGCTCGGGCCCTGCTCGGCCACCACGGCGTAGCGCGGCAGCGGCCGGCCCGCGGCCTGCAGGCGCTCCTGCAGCGCGCTCTTCGGGTCCTCGAGCGGGACATCGCTGTCGGCCAGGTCGCGCGCGAACTCGGCGCCGACGAAGCGCCGCGCGGCCTCGAAGCCGCCGTCGAGGTAGAGCGCCGCCACCAGCGCCTCGTAGGCGTTCGCCCACAGGGCCGTCTTCTCGCGGCCCCCGGTCTTCTCCTCGCCCCGGCCCAGGCGCAGCAGCTCGGGCAGCCCCAGCTCGGCGGCGTGCCGGGAGAGGTTCACCGTCGACACCAGCTGCGCGCGGCGCCGGCTCTTCGCGCCCTCGGGCCCGTCCGGGTCGCGGCGGTGCAGCAGGTCGGTGACCCCCATCCCCAGCACCGCGTCGCCGAGGAACTCGAGCGGCTCGTTGTCGGCCACGTCGGGGTCGAGCGACTCGTTGGCCAGGCTGGCGTGGGTGAGCGCCCGGTCCAGCAGGCCGAGGTCGGCGAAGCGACAGGCGATCCGCCGCTCGAGCCCGCGCAGCCGCTCTTCCCGCTCGCCGTTCACGCGGCCCGCCCCTGCGGCTCCACCTTCAGCACGACCAGCGTCATGTCGTCGTGCTGCGCCGCCTCGCCCACGAAGGCGCGCACCTCGGCGAGGATGCGCTGCTTCAGCGCCTCGGAGTCGAGCCCCTCGCTCGCCCCGAGGATCCCGCGCAGGCGGCCCTCGCCGAACAGCTCGGCCCCGTTGTTCATCGCCTCGGAGAGCCCGTCGGTGAAGAACAGGAAGAAGTCGCCCGGCTGCAGCGGCAGCTGGCGCTCCTCGAGGATCTTCTCGAAGCGCGGGCCCGGGTCGAGGCCGAGCCCGAGGCCGGCCGGGGCCAGCACGTGCGTCGCGCCCGTGGCGGCCTCGAAGTGCAGGACCGGGTTGTGGCCGGCGCGGGCGTAGCGCATGCAACGGGCCCCGGTGTCGACCACGGCGTAGGTCATCGTCACGAACGAGCGCGAGTCCATGTTCGCGGCGAGGATGCGGTTGGCCTCGATCAACAGGCGCGCGGGCGAGTCGTAGATGCGCGACAGCGACAGCACGAGCCCCTTGAGCTCGGCCATGTAGAGGGCGGCCGAGGTGCCCTTGCCGGAGACGTCCGCCACCAGCACGCCCAGGCGCGTGTCGCCGAGCGGCAGCAGGTCGTAGTAGTCGCCCCCGACCTCGGCCGCCGGCAGGCACAGCGCCGCCACCCGCACCCCGGCCAGCTTCACGAGCCCCTCGCCGGGCAGCAGGCTCATCTGGATCTGGCGGGCGATGCGCAGCTCCTCCTCGAGCCGCTCCTTCTCGGCCTGCTCGGCCATCAGCTGCCGCAGTCCGAGCGACATGTGGTTGAAGGAGTCGGCCAGCTCGCCGAGCTGGTCGCGCGAGCGGACCTTGATCACGTGGCCGAAGTCGCCCTGGCGCAGCCGCTGGGTGCCCAGCGAGAGCGCGTGGACGCCGTGGGTGATCGAGCGCGCGAGCAGCAGCCCCATCAGCAGCGCGAGCGCGTAGAGGCCCAGGAACACCAGGCCGACGATGGCGAGCAGCAGCAGGACGATGTCCGACAGCGAGCGCCACGAGCCGACGATCTCCGGCGAGAGCCGGCGCACGAACTCGAGCGGCTGGAAGCTGGTGAGGACCGGGTGGATGTCGCCGAGCGTGGCCTCGCCGGTCTGCCAGTTGCGCCGCGGCAGGGCAACGAAACCCAGGCCCCACGGACGCGAGATGCGGACGCTCTGGCCTTCGCCGCGCTCGGGCGCGGCCGCGCCGCCGGGTGACGCGGCCGGGACGCCGGGCGAGGCCGCCGCCGCGGGGTCGACCTCGCCCGGCTGCAGCACGTGGATGCCGACGCGGCTCTCGAGCGGCGCGAAGAACCGCTCGTCGATCGGCAGGTCGAGCACGAGCACCGCGTCGCGCCGCGCGCTGAGCACGCGCAGCAGCGCCCGGTCGGGGCCCTTGCCGGCGTCCTCGACCTTCACGACGCTCGCGAGGTCCCCGCCCTTCCACCAGGCGGGCGCCTCGCGCGGCGCTTCGCCCTGCACGAGCGCGGGACGCCCGCGCCGCAACAGGGCCCACGAGGCGGCAGGCTGGAGGGCGAGCACCGGCGAGAGCCGCTCGCGCAGCGACGCGCCGGCCGACGCCTCCCCCTCGGGCAGGTCCACGAGCGCGCCCTTCGCCGCGGCGAGCGAGATGTCGGCGACGCGATCGACCTCGGAGCGCACCAGGCGCGACGAGGACAGCATCAGGAAGAAGGAGCCGGCGATCGCGAAGAAGGCGCCGAGCAGCACGACCGGCACCAGCGCGATGAACAGGTAGGACAGGATCAGCTTGGTCCGGATGCGCCAGAGCAGGCGTTCCGAGAGCCAGCGCAGGCCCCGCCAGGCGAGCCAGGCGGCGAGCAGCAGGAGCACCGCGCGCGCCGGCACGGCCAGGACAGCGGGCAGGCCCCGGCCGCCGAGGCCCAGCAGCAGGTCGACGAGCCAGACCGCCGCGGCGCCGGCGAAGACGCGGCCACGCCAGGTCGTGCGGACGAAGGCGCCCAGGCGGGCGCCGAGGGGCGTCGTGTTCCCCGCCCTGACGCCCTCCGAGACGAGCGGCCGCATCGCGCCAATCTAGCACCCCGACGCGCGCGTTGACAGCCGCGGCGCGCGCGGGCTACGGTGCCCTCGAGATGCTGGGAATGCTCCTCGTCGCCGCGCTCGCCTCGGCGCCCGCGCCGGCCATCGAGGCCGTGGGCCTCGTGCACACGGCGGCGCCCGAGCGCTCGGTCGCGATCCTCCGCAGCGAGGGCCGCACCCGCACCGTCGCCATCGGCGAGACCGCGTTCGGCGCGCGGCTCGTCGCGATCGGCCCCGACTCCGTCACGCTCGACGACGCGGGCCGCCGCCTGGAACTGCGGCTGGCCCAGGCGCCGGCCCCGACCGCCGCGCCGTCGGTCGCGCCCGCCGCCCCGACGGCGGGCCTGCCGCCGGAGGACCCCGCCACCCCGGCGCGCGAGATGGACCGCCGTCAGGTCCAGGTGCGCCTCGGCGAGGAGATGACGCGCATTCTCGCGGAGACGGCGATCGTGCCGGTGCTGGAGGAGGGCCGCGTCGTCGGCGTGCAGCTCAACCGGATCGCGGAGAGCAGCCTGCTGACCGACGCCGGCCTGCGGGCGGGGGATGTCGTCACGCGCATCAACGACACGCAGATCGACGGCATGGCGACGCTCATCGGCCTGTGGCCGCGCCTGCAGAGCGCCTCGGAGCTGCGCGCCGTGGTGCTGCGCGCCGGCCAGCCCGTCTCGCTGCGCATCTCGCTGCGCTGACCATGACCCGCCGCCGCGTCCTCGCCGCGGGCGCGCTCGTCCTGCTCGCCGTCGCCTCGGCGCTCGGCCTCGCGCTGAAGCTGCGGCGCGACGTGCGCCGGGCGCTCGCGCCGGTCCCGACGCAGGCTCGCCCGCTCCAGCTCGTGGCGCTGGCGAAGCCCTCGCGGCCGCTCGAGACCTGGACCCCGCCGGAGGTGGAGGCCGCGGCCTTCCCCGGGGGCGACCTGGTCACGGCCGGCGCCGCCGGCGTGCGCCACGCGCGGCGCGGCGACCTGTCGCCCGGCCTGCCGAC
>JBGASI010000690.1:0-2093 GCA_044229815.1 Vicinamibacteria bacterium
GAGCCCGCCCAGGTTCTGGCCGGTGAGGTCGAAATCGCAGGCCTGGCCGGCGAGGGCGTTGAACGCCGTGGTGACGGCGTTCTGGGCCCCGAGCGCCGTCGCGTTGCCCGCGTGGATCGTGCCGGTCACGGTCCCGGGAGGGAAACCGGTCACCGCGGAGCCGGGGCTGAGGCCGAGGTCGCCGTTGACCACCGTCGCGCCCGTGTTGCTCACGGTCGAGGAACCCACCACCGCGAAGCTCCCGGCCGCGCCGAGAGACGGTGCGACGGCGTTGCCCCTCACGCCTTGCCCGTAGCTGCCGGCGGCGGCCAGAGAAGCCGCCAGGACCAGTGTCGCACAGCGAAGAACCGACATCACGGTATCCCTCCAGTCTCGGGCGACGAGCCCAGACCCATCACGCCAACGTCCTCGTCCGTGGGCTCGCCGCGCGCCACGCAGCGCACGCGAACCCGGGTTGCGCCGAGTGCCTCGGCCAGCCGCGGGGCCCAGGGCCACGCCTGGGACGGCCGGCAGCAGTAGAGATCGAAGGCGGCGTAGCCGCCCTCGGGAAAGGTGTGGCAGGCGAGGTGCGACTCGCTGAGCAGCAGGAGGCCCGTGATCCCGCCGGGCCCGGGGAAGACGTGCCACAGCGGCTCGCCGAGCGGGTGCAGCCGCAGCTCGAGCACGATGCGGTCGAACAGCCCCCGCAGCGCGGGCTCCGAGCGCAGCGCCGCGGGATCGCAACCATGCGCGTCCACGATCCACTCCGTGCCGGGCACGAGGTCGGGCAGGGTCCTCACGCGCGCGCCCTCCCTGGACCGCGCCTCAACGGCGCGGGCTCCCGATCGTCCAGTCGCCGAGGGCCAGGCCGAGCGCGCGGCGGTCGCCGTTGTGAATCACGTCGTCCGCCCGGACGGCCGGCGCGCGGCAGACGAGGCTCAGTGTCGACTCGCCGGCCGCGAGCGGCGGCAGGACGAGCGTGTAGCGGCCCCATCCTGTCGCCACCTCCAGCTCGCCCTGTCGCCGCCCGTTCAGCAGCCACAGGACGCGCCGCTGGCCGGGGAAGGCCCGCAGCTCGAGCTCGAGCGTCCGCCCGGCCGCCGGCCGGGTCGCGACGAGGCGCAGCGAGCCCGCGCGCCCCATCCAGCGCCAGCTGCCCGCCGGCCGGTACTCGCGCGGCTGGAAGTCGACGAGCGCGTCGACGTGGACGTCCGGCGGCGCGGCTTTCACCAGCAGGACCGAGGCGTCCGCGAACACCGGTCCACGGACGAGACCCGCCGGCGCCGGACGGCCCGCGAGCCAGCGGGAGATCGCGCTGTCGCGCCGCAGCACGAGGTGGCTGAAGCCCCCGGAGGAGAGCCTCTCGCCAAGCCCCGGCTCGCCGCAGTCGTCGAACGAGCCTGGGCCGAGCAGCGACAGCTCGTGCCCGAGCAGCCGGGCGGCGAGCGCGTCGGACAGCCGGGACGCCGGGGCGCAGTCGAGCACGCGCGGCGAGCCGGGCAGCGACGCGAGCCAGCGGTGCGCCCGCGTCGGCAGCACGTCGCGCCACGGCCACGGGGGCAGCGGCGCGAGCTCGAACGCGACGAGCCCGAGCAGCAGCACGGCCGCGAGCCGGCCCCGCGCCCCCGGCCGGCGCCACAGCAGGGCCGTGCCCGCGCCCGCCAGCAGGGCGGTCATCAGGCCGACCACCACGCCGAAGCGGGCATAGGCGCGGAACATCGGGGCGAGGGCGTAGAGCCACGCCGACGGGCGCACGAACGTGAAGGGCCCGATCCGCCGCTCGGGGGACAGCGAGCAGACGAGGGCGGCGCAGAGAAGCGCCGCCAGCACGGGCGCGCAGCGCACGCCGGTCGAGCCGCGATCGCCGCGCAGCCAGCGCCACGGCGCCACCACGGCGAGCGCCAGGAGAGACCAGCCCAGGCCCACCTGCTGCTCGACGAGCGCCGCCCCGAGGCCGCGTCCGGCCCAGAACGCCCGCACCGCCGGCCCCAGCAGCGGCTGCTCCGCCGCCGGCACCAGGTAGCTCCACCACCGCGCGGCGTACAGGGAGAGATCGGAGCGGGGAAACGCGAGAGCGCCCGGAAGTTGCAGCGCCATCGGCGCCACGCGCCCGA